>NZ_JUEI01000077.1:0-24063 GCF_000802655.2 Paenibacillus sp. IHB B 3415
GTATGCGGCGGGGAATCCCGCGCCCTGCGCCATGCGCGCGCGGATCTCATCCTTAAGCGCGCTGCTCTCCTCGGCCAGGAATCCGGCCAGGGGCAGCAGCGCGCCCAAAGTGCCGGCTTCGGAGCCGAAGCACAGGCTGTCGACGGCGCCGGTCGCCTCCAGCAGGAATACCGCTCCGAAGGCGAACCATTCCGCCGGCTGGACGGCATACGCCACCGGCAGCTCAATCACGAGGTCGGCGCCCATATGCAGCGCCATCTCGGTGCGGGCACGCTTGCTGACCGCAGCCGGCTCGCCGCGCTGGGTGAACGGGCCGCTCATGATGACGATGGAGCTTTCGGCTCCAGAGATTCTTTTGGCCTCGCTGAAATGGTGGACATGCCCGTTATGTAAAGGGTTATATTCGGCTATAATGCCTACAGTTGTCACGTTTGCTTCACGCCCTATTCTGGGATATCTGACGATTGGGGTTCCGGGTTCAGGCTCATTCCTTCCCGTTTTTGCAGATTTCTTGCATTTAACTTATGTATATCATAAATTGTCTCTGTCCCTGAAACAATATAAAGGAAAAATGGTTGACAAAGTCCGGTAATAATAGGTATAATAAATTTTGTTTGTTTGGAGTGATAACTATGAACATTCACTTTCGCAAATTAGCGAATGCCGACGAGCCCCTGGTCCTCCACGATGTTGTGGATGTCAGTGAGGTTGTCAAAGGGCGCAAGGATATTCTTGCTGTTGCACCACTCTCAGTAGACCTTAAAGCGCTGCCCGCGGGAACCGATAGTGTGAACGTGGTGGGAACACTGAGTGGAGAAGTGGACATGTTATGTTCACGTTGTCTCACGGAGGTTAACAGTAAGCTGAACATTCCTTTCGCTGAGACTTTCAAGTGGCTTAAACAGCCAATTCTTCCGGAAGATGAAGGTGAGGAACTCATTTACATCAAGGATGAGATTGTGGATCTTATCCCCTATGTGGAAGAAAATTTCGTACTGCACTTACCGGATTCGGTATTGTGCAAGGCAGACTGTCTTGGTCTTTGTCAGAAATGCGGACAGAACTTGAACGAAGGCACCTGCAGTTGCGACAACACAGTGATCGATCCAAGACTCGCTGGGTTGAAAGGATTCTTTACCAAGCAAGATAACTAAGAACAAATCCCGGGTTATAACGGGTCAAAACCAAAATCAGGAGGTTGATTAACATGGCAGTACCACAACGCAGAACGTCCAAGACACGCCGTGACAAGCGTCGTACTCACTTTAAACTGGTGGTTCCAGGTATGGTGAAATGTGAACAATGCGGAGAGCTGAAACTGGCTCACCACGTATGCAAAGTTTGCGGAACCTACAAAGCAAGAGAGATCATCAAACAATAGTTTGCATATTTGCATATAAGAGTAGCACTTCATCTGCCGGTGAAGTGCTATTTTTTTGGGGATATATGAATTTATATGCTTCACATGATAGTTTATCCTTCTAATTCTCGCACCGTTTCCCCAAGTCCGCCGCGGGTTTGCGCGGGTTTTCAAGTCAAAGCTTTATTTTTGCGGCGTCATGCTTTATACTACATATTAGTACCTGGTTCTAATTGTTAATTAAGAACAGAGAGTTATAACTACAAGCGGCCACTCTTGCGGCCGGATGCTTTTCATTAGAGGCATGTGCCAGGAGGTGAGTCGCCATCGAACGGTTGTCCAAGAAAGAACGGCAGCAGCAGCTGCTCTCAATCATAGAAGGTAATCCTTTTGTAACGGACCGGGAATTGACCCGCCAGCTGAAGGTGAGCATTCAGACGATCCGGCTGGACCGGATGGAGCTGGGGATTCCGGAGCTGCGTGAACGGATGAAGCAAATGGCAGAGCACTCCTATGATCAGGTCCGCTCCCTGCCTGTTGACGAAGTGGTTGGTGACATAGTCGATTTGCAGCTGGACCGGAGCGGGATTTCTATTTTTGAGATCCGTGAAGAGCATGTCTTCTCCAGAAACGGGATTGCCCGCGGCCATTATGTCTTCGGCCAGGCGAATTCGCTGGCAGTTGCTGTTATCAATGATGAAATTGCCCTGACCGCTTCAGCCGATATCCGGTTCGTGCGCATGGTCCGGCTGGGTGAGAAATGTATCGCCAAAGCGCAGGTACGCTCGCTTGCGGGCCGGAACGGCAAAGCTGAGGTGGACGTGTTTACATATGTTGGAGAAGAACTGGTATTTCAAGGCCATTTTGTAGTGTACCGTTCTGCAATTGAAGAGTACAGCGAAGGGGGAAACCGGAGTGCTGATCGCCATTGATGCCATGGGCGGGGATAATGCTCCTGAGTGTAATGTAGAAGGGGCCCTGGCTGCAGCTGCGGAGTGGAGTGATACGCAGATCGTGCTGGTCGGTGATGAAGCCAGACTTGCGCCGCTGCTGAAGAACAAGCCGTCTAATGTGACGGTGCGTCATGCGGGGGATGTGATCGGTTCCGATGAGGAGCCGGTGAAGGCGGTCCGCCGTAAAAAGGATTCGTCCATGGTAGTCGCCGGACGGATGGTGCGCGAAGGTGAAGCCGATGCCATGATCTCGTCAGGCAATACCGGAGCACTTATGACTACGGGGCTGCTGGTTGTGGGAAGAATGCAGGGTATAGAACGTCCTGCCCTGGTGGCGATGATACCGACGCTGGATGATGTCGGCGTATTAGCCCTGGACCTGGGTGCCAATATGGATGCCAAGCCGCAGCATCTGGCCCAATATGCCCTGATGGGCAGCATATACCGCAATAAGGTGCATGGTATTGCGAAGCCCCGGGTAGGCCTGCTGAACGTAGGGACAGAGCCGGGCAAGGGGAATGAGCTGACCAAAGAAGCTTATCCGCTGCTTGAAGCTTTGACAGGGATTCATTTTGTCGGCAATGTGGAGGCACGGGATGTGCTCACCGGAGCCTGCGATGTGCTGGTCTGCGACGGCTTTGCCGGCAATATCCTTCTGAAGACACTGGAAGGAACGGCAGGAGCCATGTTCTCTCTGTTGAAGGAGCAATTCAGCAAGTCGCTTAAGACCAAGCTGGGCGCAGCCATACTGATGCCGGAGCTTAGAAGTCTTAAGGGCAAAATGGATTATAAGGAGCACGGCGGAGCGCCGCTGCTCGGTCTTAGCGGTCTCGTAGTGAAGGGGCATGGTTCCTCCGATGGCAACGCGGTGAAGAATGCGGTAAGGCAGGCCCGGATTGCGCTGCAGGCGGATCTGGTAGCCAGTATATCCAGAGAAATTAGCGGGAAGTGAGTGACGATATGAAACAATTACGTCCGGTAGGAATCATTGGTACAGGTAAATATGTACCCGAAAGAATATTGACCAACAGCGATCTGGAAAAGATCGTCGACACAAACGATGAATGGATTGTCAGCCGTACAGGAATCCGGGAACGGCATATTGCCGCTCCGGAACAAGCCACCTCCGATCTTGCTTATGAAGCAGCGCTGAAGGCACTGGAATCCGCTGGTATGAAGGCGGAAGAGCTTGATCTTATTATTGTGGCCACAGTTACACCGGACAGCACTTTCCCATCCACAGCCTGTATTCTTCAGGACAAGCTGGGCGCTAAGGGGGCTGCGGCCTTTGACCTGTCGGCAGCCTGCTCCGGGTTCGTCTACAGTCTGGCTACGGCAACCGGCTTTATCCAGAACGGAATGTATAACAATGCGCTTGTTATCGGTGCGGACACATTGTCGCGCATCACGGATTATACAGACCGCAATACCTGTGTGCTGTTCGGCGATGGTGCCGGCGCAGTCATTGTAGGTGAAGTTCCGGAAGGCCGCGGCTTCCAGTCCTTCGATCTTGGCGCTGAAGGTTCCGGCGGCAGCCTGCTCAAGATGGAAGCAGGCGGTTCACGTCTGCCGGCCTCCCAGCAGACGGTAGAAGACAAGAAGCATTTCATCTATATGAACGGCCGTGAAGTATTTAAGTTCGCAGTGCGCGTTATGGGCACTGCTACGGAACGTGTGCTTACCAAAGCGGGATTGACCAAGGAGAATATCGACTTGTTCGTGCCTCACCAGGCCAACATCCGGATTATTCAATCGGCGATGCAGCGTCTGGATCTGCCGCCTGAGAAATGCGTCATCAATGTGGATAAATATGCGAATACTTCAGCGGCGTCCATTCCGCTGGCACTTGTGGAAGCAGCAGAGGAAGGCCGGATGAAGGAAGGCGACACTGTGCTTATGGTCGGCTTCGGCGGCGGACTCACCTGGGGAGCTTCCGTACTGATCTGGTAAAGAACAGGGCATTACTAACAGAACGAAGCGGTTCTATCCGGGCGTAAGGCGGGAGGAGCCGCTGTTAACGGGAAGGGAGCTTTTAGCATCATGGGTAAAATCGCATTTGTCTTTCCCGGTCAGGGTGCACAGGCAGTTGGTATGGGTAAGGATGTATATGAAGCCCTGCCGCAGAGCCGTGCAGTATTTGAAAAGGGTGACGAAGTACTTGGATTTCCGCTAAGCAAGCTTATATTTGAAGGACCTGAGAGCGAGCTTAAGCAGACTGTCAATACACAGCCGGCATTGGTTACAGCCAGTGTGGCCTATCTGGAAGCTCTGCAGCATTTAGGTGTAACGCCTGATTATGTAGCAGGTCACAGTCTGGGTGAATACAGCGCTCTTGTAGCCGCCGGGGTCCTCTCTTATGAGGATGCAGTGCGGCTGGTACGTCTGCGCGGACAATTCATGGAAGAAGCTGTACCAGGAGGACAAGGGGCTATGGCTGCTACACTTGGCGCAGACCGTGCAGCCCTCACGGAACTTTGCCGCAGTATTTCAGAGGCTGGCAATTCCGTTGAGCTGGCTAACGTCAACTGCCCGGGACAGATCGTGGTTTCCGGCACCGTGGCTGGCGTGAATGAAGTGGTGCAGCGTGTTAAGGAAGCAGGCGGCAAACGGGCAATTCCGCTGGAGGTCAGCGGCCCGTTCCACTCCTCATTAATGAAGGAAGCCGCTGAACAGCTGGCTGCAGAGCTGCAGAAAGTAACTTTTAATACTCCTGTTATGCCGGTAATCGTCAATGTCACAGCTGCCCCGGTTACGGATCCGGAAGAGATCCGTAATCTGCTGGTAGCGCAGGTATTCTCTCCTGTACTCTGGCAGGACAGCGTGGAATGGCTTATTGCAGACGGCGTGGACACTTTTGTAGAGATCGGCTCCGGCAGCGTGCTGGCAGGCCTGATCCGCAAAATTGACAAGAATGTTAAGCTCGTGAATATCAACAGCCTTGAGAGCGCTCAGACTGGCTGGTAATCCGCTTGGCATGAGAATAGCGGCATGATTATTGAAGGGGGACAACTGGAAATGTTTGCAGCACTCAAAGGTCAGACCGCCCTTGTTACCGGCGGTTCCCGGGGGATTGGCCGCGCAATTGCACTGGCACTGGCGGAGCAGGGCGTGAAGGTTGCCGTGAACTACTCGGGCAGCCTTCAGGCGGCAGAGGAAACTGTAGCCCGGATTCAGGAGCTGGGCTCGGAAGGAATTGCTCTGCAAGGGAATGTCGGTAACAGCGAACAGGCGGAGAACCTCGTGAAAGAGGTTATTAACACTTGGGGGAAAATTGATATTCTTGTGAATAATGCCGGCATTACCCGGGATAATCTGATTATGCGCATGAAAGAGGAAGAATTCGACCAGGTCATCGAGACGAATCTGAAGGGTGTGTTCAATTGCCTGAAGGCAGCGACACGTCCGATGATGAAGCAGCGTTACGGCCGGATCATCAATATTTCCTCTGTCGTGGGTGTGACGGGTAATCCCGGTCAGGTGAACTATACGGCTGCCAAAGCAGGGGTTATCGGGATGACGAAATCCGCGGCACGCGAGCTGGCTTCACGGGGAATTACCGTGAACTGCATTGCGCCAGGGTTCATCGATACCGATATGACCCGTGAGCTGTCCGATGAAGTCCGCAGTGAGCTGGTTAAGGGTATTCCCCTTGCCAAGCTTGGGCGGGCGGAGGACATTGCTAATACGGCGGTATTCCTGGCCTCGGAAGGGGCAGCCTACATGACAGGCCAGACACTTCATGTGGATGGCGGAATGTACATGTAAGGTAACGCTAGCGTTAGATCATTACGGGGGAAGAGAGCAGAGGCGGCCAGAAAGCGTTTTTTGTGCTCTATGGTATTTTGACTTCATATCTCGTATAATACCAAAAGAGGAGGTGAACCGGATGTCCGATGTATTGGAGCGTGTAAAACGCATTGTCATCGACCGCTTAGGTGCCGATGAAGCTGAGGTAACATTAGAAGCGTCTTTCAAAGATGATTTAGGTGCTGATTCTCTTGATGTAGTAGAATTGGTTATGGAATTGGAAGATGAATTCGATATGGAAATCTCTGATGAAGATGCAGAGAGTATTACGACCGTGGGTGAAGTTGTGAAGTACATACAATCTCATACCTAGAGTCATATGATTGAGGGTCCCGTTCCTGCCAGGGCGGGACTTCTCCTCATTTTAAGGTAATTTAAGACAGCAGCAAAGGGTGCATGAGCATCTTTATGGGGAAAATAACAGAACCGCAGATTGGTTAATTTTGCGGCGACTGCAGTTTATATAGACTTCTGGCCGGAATACATTTACATGTTGTAGAAGTATATACAGCCTACAGATGGGGTGAACGCGTTTGAGTCAAAGAGTGGTTGTTACAGGTATGGGAGTGATGACATCGCTGGGCAAGGATCTGGAAACGTTCTGGGACAGTCTGATGAGCGGTACATCCGGAGTATCTCTTGTTGAAGCTTTTGATGTCAGTGAATATACTACGCGAATCGCAGCTTCGGTCAAGGATTTCAATGCTGAGGAACGTTTCGGCCGTAAGGAAGCCCGCAAGATGGACCGTTTCGTGCAATTTGCGGTTGCTGCCGGCGAAGAAGCCCTGAAGGACAGCGGACTGAAGATTGGTGAAGATATCGATGCTGAGCGTATCGGCGTTTCTGTCGGCTCCGGTATCGGCGGTCTGGGTACTTGGGAAGACAATCACAATCTGCTGCTGGAAAAAGGCCCGAAACGGGTCAGCCCGTTCTTCATTCCAATGATGATTGCCAACATGGGCTCCGGCCAGCTGTCGATCAATCTCGGTGCCAAAGGTCCGAATACAACGACGGTAACCGCTTGTGCGACAGGCAGCCATTCCATTGGCGAATCCTTCCGCCTGATCCAGCGCGGTGATGCGGATGCGATGATCTGCGGCGGTGCAGAAGCAACCATCCGTCCTACAGGTATGGCAGGCTTTTGTGCAATGAGAGCCATGTCCACCCGCAATGACGAGCCGCAGAAGGCAAGCCGCCCGTTCGATGTTGACCGTGACGGTTTTGTTATGGGTGAAGGCGCAGGAATCCTGATTCTCGAATCTCTGGAGCATGCAGAGAAACGCGGAGCCAAGATTTACGCCGAAGTGATTGGTTATGGCCTGAGTGCCGATGCCCATCATATGACGGAGCCTGATCCTGACGGTGCAGCACGCTGCATGAAGATGGCGATCCGCGATGCCGGAATTAATCCGGAGGATATCGATTACATCAATGCGCATGGTACATCTACACCGGTAGGCGACAAGTCGGAAACCGCGGCTGTGAAGAAAGCTCTGGGTGAGCACGCGTACAAGGTAGCAATCAGTTCCACCAAATCAATGACAGGCCACTTGCTTGGCGCTGCCGGCGGTGTGGAAGCGATTATCTGCGGTCTTTCGCTGCAGAAGGGCATGATTGCTCCTACGATTAATTTGGACAACCCTGATCCGGATTGTGATCTGGATTATGTTCCGAATGTGCCCCGCAAAGCGGATCTAAATATCGCGATGTCGAATTCATTCGGATTCGGAGGCCATAACGCGACTGTTATACTCAAAAAATATAATAAGTAGGGGGACAGTGCAGTGAAAGGAGACCTGAAGCAGTTACAAAGCCAACTTCAAATCCAATTTCACGATCCTGTACTTCTGAAGCAGGCTTTTACCCATGCATCTTATGTGAACGAACACCGTTTCAATCAGCATCAGGACAACGAGCGTCTGGAATTTCTGGGTGACGCTGTGCTGGAGCTTACGGTGTCCGAATACTTGTACAATCTGCTCCCGGACAGGCCTGAAGGGGAACTGACCAAGCTGCGTGCCGCTATTGTATGCGAGCCGTCGCTGGTCCGGTTTGCCGAGACGCTCGGTTTCGGACGGTTTGTGCTGCTGGGTAAAGGGGAAGAACTTACGGGCGGGCGTACCCGCCCGGCTCTGCTGGCCGATGTGTTTGAAGCCTTCGTGGGAGCGCTTTATCTCGATCAGGGACTGGAAACGGCCCGGAAGTTTCTGGATAATCACGTTTTCCCGCTGGTCGAAACCGATGGTAAGCTGCAAATGCAGATGAGCGATTTCAAAACAGAGCTTCAGGAACTGATACAGCATCATGGCATGGGTACGCTGGAATATCGGATTATTGAAGAACGCGGACCGGCGCACGAGCGCGAATTCGTATCTGAAGTGTTCATGGCCAGCCGATCGCTGGGCAGCGGCAGCGGCCGTTCCAAGAAGGAAGCGGAACAGCAGGCAGCGGCAGCGGCGTTATTGCGTCTGAAGGAAGACGGTGCCTGAGGTAGACTTGAACAGCAAAGCTGAGCAAGCGGAGTAGAGCAGCAATGGTCTGAATGCCGGCGTTTAGGCGGAAGTCAGACTTTTGCTGCTCTTTTTCGAAATGAAGGATGTAACAGGGTGCCCGGATTGGAGTTTGACGATTCTAGGCAAGGAAACGCTATGGTATAATGGGTTAGAGGTGATAGGCGAGTTATGTTTCTGAAACGGATTGAATTAGCGGGCTTCAAATCATTTGCCGACAAAACGGAAATGGAATTTGTGCGCGGAATTACGGCCGTAGTCGGCCCGAACGGAAGCGGCAAAAGTAATATTTCTGACGGCATACGCTGGGTGCTTGGCGAACAGAGTGCCAAATCACTGCGCGGCGGTAAAATGGAGGATATTATCTTTGCAGGAAGTGACGCCCGCAAAGCGGTCAATTACGGCGAGGTCTCCCTTACGCTGGATAATGAGGATCATGTACTGCCGCTGGATTTCAGCGAGGTTACGGTTACCCGCCGTGTGCACCGCAGCGGAGAAAGTGAATATTTAATCAATAAGCAAGCCTGCCGGCTGAAGGATATCACAGAGCTGTTTATGGATACCGGGATCGGCCGCGAGGCTTATTCGATTATTGGACAAGGCCGGATTGAAGAGATACTCAGTACCCGTTCTGAAGACCGGAGGGGGATTTTTGAAGAGGCTTCGGGGATTGTTAAATATAAATCACGTAAAAAAGACGCCGGACGCAAATTGGACGAGACCGAGCAGAATTTGCTGCGGATTCATGACCTGATCAGTGAGCTTGAGGATCAGGTGGGGCCGCTGAAGGATCAGTCTGAGAAGGCAATCCGTTACAAGGAACTGCGTGAGCAGCTGAAGCATCTGGAAATCTCCGTATATGTGCATCAGATTGAAGGCATACATACGGCCTGGCAGGAGGGGAATGCCCGGCTTGAGCTGCTGAAGGATGAACAGCTGGAGCTGTCGACAGTAGTCTCCGCCCATGACGCCAAGCTGGAGAGCGGCCGTGCCGAGCTGCGGAGCCTGGAGCAGGAAGTGGAGAAGCTGCAGGAGCAGCTGCTGCATTACAGTGAAGCGAATGAGAAGAGCGAAGGCTACGGAGAGCTGCTGAAGGAACGCCGCCGCAACCTGGAGAACAACCGCGAACAGCTGATGCAGACGCTGGGTTCTGTAGGGGAGCGTTCTGAGGGACGGCAGCGCGAGCTGGCGGAGCTTGAGCATAAGCTGAAGCAGTCCCGGCAGGCGCTGGAGGAACTGCGTCTGCAGCTGGCTGATGAAGAATCCCGGCTGCAGGGTGTTGCCGGGGGTATCAGCCAGAGTAAGGAAGAGAAGCTGAAGAGCGCGCTGCTCGAGCTGATGAACCTGATGGCTCAGGCGCGCAATGAAATCCGCTATGCGGATCAGCAGAAGGAGAGCCTGGAGAAGCGGATGAGCCGCAGCCAGGAAGAGAGCGGCAAATGGACAGCCCGGCTGGAGGAGCTGACCTCTGCCCAGAGCGGGCTTAAGGATAAGATTGCCGGACTCGGCAAGGAAATCGGCCTTTTGCGCGGTGCGTACATTACGGAGAGCGAGCAGACCGGTAAGCGGCAGAAGCTGCTGGAGGAAACGCAAAGCGGCCTGCGCAAATGGGAGCAGAAACGCGAAGCCCAGGTCTCCCGGCATGAGACGATGAAGGAAATGCAGGATGATTTTGACGGATTCATGCTTGGGGTTAAGGAAGTGCTGAAAGGTGCACGCAAAGGACAGTTAACCGGTGTACACGGCGCGGTTGCTGAACTAATCTCCGTTCCGGAGAAGCTCGAAATGGCTATCGAGACGGCCATGGGCGCTTCACTGCAGCATGTTGTTATGGAGAACGAAGCTGTGTCCCGGCAAGCGATTGCTTTCCTGAAGCAGCGCCAGCTTGGACGGGCGACCTTTCTGCCGCTGGATGTGATCCGGCCCCGGCAGATTACCGGCAGTGACCGCAGTATGGTGGAAGGTGCCGAGGGGTTTGTCGGGATCGGTTCTGAGCTGGTTGGTTTTGAAGAGAAGTATTCTAACATTGTAGGGAGTTTACTGGGGAATGTGGTTATCGCTGAGAGCCTGGAGCAGGCGAACCGCATTGCAGCCAAATGCCAATACAGGTACAGAGTCGTAACGCTTGAAGGTGATGTTGTCAATGCCGGCGGTTCGATGACCGGGGGCAGCCAGCATAAGAAGAACAACAGTCTGCTCAGCCGCAAACGGCAGCTGGACCAATTGTTCGGCGAGATTGAAGAGAGCGAGCAGCAGATCGCCAAGCTGAAGCAGGGAATCCTCCGTCTGCGCGCCGAGCAGGATAAAGCGGCGCTGAAGCTGGAAGAGCTGCGGCATGACGGTGACGAGAAACGTCTGGAAGAGCAGCGGGTATCCGGTGATCTGAAGCAGCTGGAGCAGGAGCTTCGCCACGTCAAGGAGCAGGTAGAGGGTGCAGGCGCAGAGCGCAGCGGATTCGAGAATGAGGTCCGCGGCTTCGAAGAGACCCGCAAGCAGGCGGAGGCGGAGCTTGCACGGCTGGAGAAGGAAGAGAAGGAAGCCCACGAGGCCATCCGGAATGCCGAATCCGACCGTAAGGCAAATGAAACCGCCAAGGAAGAGCTGCAGGGTAAGCTGACAGGCATGAAGGTTACGGAAGGGAAGCTAGACCAGGAGATATTCTCCCTGGAGGAGCAGCTGCGGCGTATGAGACAGGATGCCGGCTCGCAGGAGAAAGAGCTGCGGCAGAGCCGCAGCCTGCTGATGACCATCGAGCAGGATCTGGAAGAGAATACACGCGAAGCTGTGAAGCAGAAGGAAGATGTGAACAGCTTACGGCTTAAGAAGGAAGATACCTCAGCGAAGCTCGACCTGGCCCGTGCCGACCGCACCGCGATCTCTCGCAAGCTGGAGCTGGCCGAAGGAGAGACAAAAGACCAGCGGCAGGCGCTTAAAGTGGTTGAAGACAAGCTCCGTTCAACGGAGGTTGCCGTCGGGCGGCTGGATGTAGAGCTGGATAATATACTGCGCAAGCTGAGCGATGATTATGAACTAAGCTATGAGCTGGCTAAGCAGCGTTATCCGGTTCCCGAGGATGTGCCTGCAGCGCAGATGGAAGTACAGCGTCTGAAGCGCAGCATCTCCGGACTGGGTGAGGTGAACCTGGGCGCCATTGAAGAGTATCAGCGGGTGCATGAACGCTATACCTTCCTCAGCGGACAGAAAGATGATCTGGTCGAAGCCAAAACTACGCTGTATCATGTCATTCATGAGATGGAAGAGGAAATGTCCAAACGCTTCAAGCAGACCTTTGATGCTATCCGCCGTGAATTCGGCACGGTATTCTCAAAGCTGTTCGGTGGTGGACGGGCAGACCTGATGCTGCTTGATCCGGAGCATATGCTGGATACGGGGATTGATATTGTCGCCCAGCCTCCGGGCAAAAAACTGCAGAACCTGCAGCTTCTGTCCGGCGGGGAACGCGCATTGACCGCTATGGCCCTGCTGTTCGCGATTCTTCAGGTCAAGCCGGTGCCGTTCTGCGTACTGGATGAAGTGGAAGCGGCGCTGGATGAAGCCAATGTCGTGCGCTTCGCCCAATATCTGCGCGAGTTCTCGGAGCAGACGCAGTTTATCGTAGTCACCCACCGCAAAGGAACGATGGAGGAAGCCGATGTTCTCTATGGCGTGACCATGGAAGAAGGCGGCGTATCCAAGCTCGTGTCGGTGCGGCTGGAGGATGATGAGGCGGAAATCGCCTGATAGGCAGATGCTTACGAAGTGAGTTTTATTGCGGAGTAATTCTAAGCAGTATCGCTTCATAAAACTTAAGCTTAGGCTTACGAAGTTATTTTTGTACGAAGCGAAATCTATGGAGTTGATCCTTACAAAAATTTAGGAGGAACAATATGAGTTTTTTTAAGAAACTGAAAGAAAGCATCTCCGGTAAAACGGAAAGCGTAACGAAACAGTTCCGCGACGGCCTGGAGAAGACCCGCAAGGGCTTCGTTGAGAAGGTCTCTGATCTGATCATCCGCCGCAAAAAGATAGATGAAGAATTCTATGAAGAGCTGGAAGAGATTCTGATTGGTGCCGATGTTGGCGTTAATACAGTAATGAATCTGGTGGAAGAGCTGCGCGTCGAAGTGAAGCAGAAGCGAATCGAGGATGCTGCAGAGCTGCAGCCGATTCTCTCCCGCAAGCTGATGGAGCTGTTACGCGGTGATGACGACAATAGCCTCAAGGAAAATCCGGATGGGATTACAGTGATTCTGTTTGTCGGTGTGAACGGGGTCGGCAAGACTACGACGATCGGTAAGCTGGCGCACCGTTATAAGCAGGAAGGCAAGAAGGTGCTGCTGGCGGCAGGCGATACTTTCCGTGCGGGAGCAATTGAACAGCTTGAGGTCTGGGGCCAGCGCGCCGGCGTGGATGTGATCAAGCAGCAGGCAGGTTCAGACCCGGCAGCTGTTATGTTCGATGCGGTACAGGCTGCCAAGCAGCGTAACGTAGACGTACTGATCTGCGATACCGCCGGCAGACTGCAGAACAAGAGCAATCTGATGGAAGAGCTGAACAAAATCTTCCGGGTCATTCAGCGCGAAATACCGAGTGCCCCGCATGAGGTACTGATGGTGCTGGATGCAACGACCGGCCAGAATGCACTGAGCCAGGCCAAGCTGTTTGGAGAGAAGAGCGGCGTGACCGGGCTGGTGCTGACTAAGCTGGACGGTACCGCGAAGGGCGGAATTGTAGTAGCCATCCGCCAGGAGATGAATCTGCCGGTGAAGCTGGTGGGTCTGGGTGAGAAGATAGAAGACCTCCAGCCGTTTGATTCCGACCAGTTCGTGCATGCCCTGTTCGCAGGCATGATCTCCGAAGAGGAAGAGACCGAAGGACAAGCGTAATATCCGGGGTCTCAACTCCTGCTGCATCAGTATGAACGTAATCTATTAGGCCTCCAGGGAGCGAAAATGCCCCGGGGGCTTTTTTGTATGGGAAACTGTAGACTGCATGAATTGTGAAAACGGCATTGATGAATCCGGAAATTAGGAAATTAGGAAATCAGTAAATCCGGAAATCCGGAAATAAGGAAGTATAGCATACGAAGAACCAGCTTCATGGGGGGAGTGGAAGTGGGAGGTAAGAGGAAGCTGCAGCCAGTATGGGGAGCGGCCTGAGAGGAGCTTATTTCCTGAAAAAACCGCTTAATGATAGTGAAGCGGACTGAGATTCCGTTATCCTGTTCATTTGAGCTGAAAATGAGGCGTCAGAAGTCATATAAGGGATTCTCAGTCCGAATGCTCCGCAAATCGCCGGAATTTGCAAGAATAGCTGAATTTCAGTCCGCATCATAGGTGATGGGCATGAAGCAGCCCCACTCACTTCTTTAAGGCATGAAGCGATCGAACACACTTTTTTAAGTCATGAAGCAGCCCGCCCACATTTAAATAGAAGGAACGGCTGTTGTTTTACCGAAATCACTATAAAAAAACATTATATGAAAAATTCATAATAGTACTGCTTGTCAACGCTCCTGCATACAATTTGATGTATGATTCTCATTAGCACGCCTCCAAAGCACCTTTAAGAGAAAGGAAGCGATTCCAATCATGCGGGATGGTTCATAAACTCCATTTTGCTGTTATATATATTGACATGAACATTATCATTTACGTATTATGAAGTTAGTATTTAATATTTTCATGATAAATTTCTAAAAAGTAAGCTAATTTGTCAATAAACTTTACACATTACACTGATCCGAGAGGAGTCGGGCTCATGTCCAAACTAGATCCTTTGCCCGGTGTAGCTCCGTATCCATTGCAGCATTTTTACGACGAAATGTATGCCGATGAACGGAGTATCCGGCCTCATTACAAGCATGTGAACCGCATGTTTTCCGGGATGAGCCCCGAAGAGCTGCAAGGCAAGCAGAAGCTGATGCAGCGTCGGATGATGGAAGAAGGCATTACTTTTACACTCTACAACCCGGCACAGGATCAACCGATGGAGCGGACAATTCCCTTCGACATGATTCCACGGATCATTCCAAAGGCAGAATGGGAGCGGCTTGAAGCAGGCATTATGCAGCGGATTACAGCACTTAACCTGTTCATTCATGATATTTACCATGAGCAATATATCGTGAAGGACGGGATTGTACCCCGGCGGATGATTATATCTAACTGCTATTTCCGGCCGGAAATGACTGGACTTCGGGTCCCTGGCGGTGCGTACGTTACTACCTCGGGGATCGACCTGATCCGCCATCATGACGGTGAGTATTATGTGCTTGAAGATAACTTGCGTACGCCTTCCGGATTCTCCTATTTATTCAAAGGCAGATCCCTTATGAACCAGCTCTTTCCCGAATTATCGTTCGCCAGCTCTATCCGCGATGTGGATCACAGCCTGAACCGGTTCCTGTCGGTGCTTCGCAGCCTCTCCCCTTCGCGCACCAAAGATCCGGTGATCGCTTTGCTGACCCCTGGCGAATATAACTCCGCGTATTACGAGCATGCTTTTCTCGCTCAGCAAATGGGAATCCACCTGGTAGAAGGACGGGATCTGGTAGCCCAGGACCACAAGATCTACCTGAAGGAAATGAATGGCCTGCGCCGCGTAGATGTACTGTACCGCCGTTTGGATGATGATTTCATCGATCCTTTGGCTTTTCAGCCCAGCTCACTGCTTGGGGTTGCCGGCTTAATGAATGCCTACCGTGCCGGGAATATCGCAATTGCCAATGCACCAGGAACCGGCGTCGCAGATGACAAGGCCATGTATGTGTATGTGCCGGATATGATCCGTTATTATCTCAATGAAGAACCGATTCTGGGCAATGTTCCGACATACCTGTTATCCCGGCCGCAGGAGCGGCAGTACGTGCTGGATAATCTGTCCGAAATGGTGGTGAAGGAGACCTCGCTCTCCGGCGGATACGGCATGCTGATCGGAAGCGAGGCGACCAAGCAGGATCTGGTGGATTTCCGGCTCAAAATTCTGGCGGAACCGGAGCGGTATATCGCCCAGCCCATAATGTCGCTGTCCCGTGCACCGGTATTGTCGGGAGCGTCCATGGCGCCGCGCCATATTGATCTTAGAGCGTTCGTGCTGATGGGGGCTGACCGCAAGCCCCATGTGATTCCCGGCGGTCTTACCCGGGTGGCGATGCGCGAAGGCTCGCTGGTCGTGAACTCATCACAAGGCGGCGGAGTGAAGGACACTTGGGTAATGGCCTAACGTGATATGGATTCACCAATAATGCAGCATCAATATGTAAGGTGAAGGGGTGGCTACGATGCTGAATCGCAATGCGGAGGCTTTATTCTGGATTGGCCGGTATATAGAACGGGCCGAGAATCATGCAAGGCTGATCGATGTGCATTATCATATTCAACAGGAAGAGGATTTCCAGGCGGAGGGCCATAAGTGGTCGAGGCTGATTGATGCGCTTGGTGTCCGGAATGAATATCTGCAGCAATTCGAGAGCTTCGCCGAGCAGGATGTGCTGTCCTTCATCACACTGGATCTCGGTAATACGAATTCATTATTCTCCTGCGTGCATCAGGCAAGGAACAATCTGCGCACCCTGCGCCAGCATTTGCCCAGTGAGCTGTGGGATATAGCCAACAGCTTCAATCTGTGGCTTGGCGAGCAGTCGGTAGCAGATATTATGAGCAGCCCCCACCAGTTCTATCAGCAGATCAAAGAACGCGCCGCCATGTTCCTCGGAGCAGAACAGTCGGTGATGCTTCGCGGGAACGAATGGCATTTCATTGAAAGCGGCCGGTTCCTGGAACGGGCCGAGAATACAACGCGTATTCTTCAGGCAGTAACGGTATCCTGCAAATCGAAGGATATCAATTCAATCTATACGCAGTTGCAAGCGGTGCTGAAATCGGTGAGCGGGTATCAGGCATTCCGCCGGTATTACGCGGATGATATGTCGCCGGAGTGCATTTTGGAATTCCTGATTGTAAATCCGCATTTCCCGCGTTCCATAAGATTCTCCTTCCATAAGCTGGAGGAGCATCTGGCTAAGCTGGAGCTGGATAGCTCCGAGAAGGGCTCGGGGCATGAGAAGGTCATCCGCCAGGCGGGGAAGATCAAAGCCGAGCTGGACTATATGGAGAAGGAAGAAATGTCCGGTGACTTGGTCGAGGATGTTCTGCAGGCTCTGATGTTATCCTGCCAGAAGCTCGGCAAAACGATGGAGGGTGCATTTTTTCGCCGTGAAGGAGTCTCGGTATGAAGATCCAAATCAATCACACGACAACCTACACTTACTCGGAGCCGGTGACGGACAGTGTCAATGAGGTCAGACTGACGCCGCGCACCAATTACCGCCAATCCTGTTACCATCATGAGGTGGAGGTGCATCCGCCGGCCAATCTGTTGACCTATGAAGATTTCTTCGGCAACCGCGTCCATGCCTATTCAGTGAACAAGCCGCATACGGAGATGGTGATTCATACCAAAGCGACGGTGGTGACGCTCGACAAAGCCCAGGGTGCGGACCTGCCGCATATCCCGCTGGAGGAGCAGGTAAAGCTGCTTAATGACGAGAAGTTCCAGAACCGCTATGTGGAGTTTATTCTGCCGACAAGGTATACCGAGGTGACGCCTGAGCTGGTGGAGTTTGCTTCACAGCATCCTTTTGAGGAAGCCGAGGATATGTATGAGTGGACCAAGAAGCTCTCCTCAACGATCTATGAACAGTTCACGTATGACCCTGAAGCGACCAGCGTAAACACAACGGTCAAAAAAGCGCTGAAGCTCAAACGCGGGGTCTGTCAGGATTATGCGCATCTGATGATTGCCGTCTGCCGCAGTGTAGGGCTGCCGTCGCGTTATGTGAGCGGGTATCATTTTGTCGGCGATCTGCAGGGGGGCAATGCCAATTTCGAGCAGGCCTCGCATGCCTGGGTAGAGACCCATATTCCGGGAACGGGCTGGCTGGGCTTCGATCCGACCAATAATGTTGAAGTCAGCTGGCGGTATATCAAGCTTGGACATGGTCGGGATTACAAGGATATTGTTCCGGTCAAAGGCGTCTACCGCGGGGTAGCGGGCACCCTTACAGTTAAAGTGGATGTCCGTCGGCTGGATAATTAAAGACAACAGGCAGGACCTCACAAAGGTGGGGTCCTTTCTTATTGTGATCGTGTGATTAACCTGTGCAAGTTGCACAAATTTTGTGCAATTTTTGCATAAAATGATTATAATCCAGGCTCAAATGGGTAATCTTGAAACAGAGCCATTCTCATGAAGATGGACGATACGGAAGGAGAGAGTACATATGAGCCCAAATATAGCTAAAAAGCAGCGTTTTCTCGGGAAAACAGCCATAATTACAGGTGCGGGCTCGGGGATCGGCAGAGCGGCCGCGATTCAGATGGCGCGTGAAGGTGCGAATGTGGCCTTATTCGATCTGGTGAATGAACGTACCTCGATCCTGGAGCAGAAGCTGAACAAGCAGCGCAAAGACTGCGCATTAGCCCTTGATGTGGATACTTCGGATGCCGTGCGGATGGAAGAAGCGGTGCGCAGGACCGTGGAGCATTTCGGAGGGATTGATATTGTCTTCGCGAATGCCGGCATTAACGGAGCGGTCGGTCCGATTGAGGAGCTGAGCCTGAGTGATTGGGAGAAAACCATATCAGTCAATCTGACGGGTACGTTCCTGACGTTGAAATACAGCATTCCCCACCTGAAGGAGAAGGGCAAAGGCAGCATCATTATCACCAGCTCGATTAACGGCAACAGCAGATTCGCCAGCTTCGGCTGGTCACCATACAGTACAACCAAGGCAGGCCAAGTGGCGTTTGCCAAGATGGCCGCGCTGGAGCTGGCCAAGTTCAAAATCCGCGTGAATGTCATTTGCCCGGGAGCAATATCCACGAATATCGATGAAAGCACAGAGTTCAATGAGGATGTGGAATCGATTGTGATTCCGATTGAATTCCCCGAAGGTGCACAGCCGCTCGCAGACGGTCCGGGTAAACCTGAGAATGTGGCTGATCTGGTGGCGTTCCTGGCTTCGGATGAGTCGATCCATATTACAGGTGCGCAGATTGTTATAGATGGAGCGGAGTCATTGTTATCTTGAGTAGCTTGTATAAATAGGTTGTAGAAAATAACCTTGTCCGAAGATCCGGTGATCTGGACAGGGTTGTTTTTTATGTGACCGCTTTATTATAATTGAATGGACTAACCGCGATGATGATATCAAACGTAAAGAGACTGAGCGGGCTGATATAGCCTTGAAGTCAGTTGTGCAGGCTGTTACACAGAAAGCAGGCGAATATATGAGATCATCCCAACCTATAACAGCAGGAGGCAAAATTCGTACAATCATTACCGGTTCTACCGGTATGGTGGGTGAAGGCGTGCTGCATGAATGCCTTACGCATCCTCAGGTGGAACAGATACTGCTGATCAACCGCCGTCCCTCCGGAATTTCGCATCCTAAAGTAACCGAAATAATCCATGAGAATTTCTATGATCTCAGCAGCATCAGCGGGAAACTTGCGGGCTATAATGCCTGTTACTTCTGCCTCGGGGTATCATCGGTCGGGTTGAAGGAAGAGGAATACCGCAGGCTGACCTATGATCTTACGATGCATGTGGCCCGGCAGCTGTCTGCCTTGAATCCGGAAATGGTCTTCTGCTATGTGACCGGATCAGGAACGGACAGTACAGAACAAGGGCGCAGTATGTGGGCCAGAGTGAAGGGCAAGACAGAGAATGATCTGCGCAAACTGCCGTTCCGGGGAACCTACTTCTTTCGTCCGGGGTTTATCCGGCCTACTCCGGGCTTGACCCGCACACATAAATATTATTATGCTATTGGATGGATGTACCCCGTGCTTCGCGCCTTATTTCCGGGGTATGCCGTGACTCTGCAGGAAATTGGACTGGCCATGATTCATATTGTGAGCCGGGGCCATGACCGTGATATTGTGGAGAACCGGGATATTGCTGCTATAGCCAAACCGTAAGAGCCTGCATCACATCCTCCAGAAAAAGGTGATTCCATGAACGAAGAGGTTACAAAGTTCATTGCTCAAATCAAAGCACCCTGGCAAGCGGAGATATGCTCTAAATTGCGTCAAGTGATTCACGAAACTATCCCTGACGTGACGGAACGGATTCAGTATGGCAAACCGCATTTTCTCAAAAACGGGAAATATGCAGCTGTAATCTCCACCGCCAAAGGCTGGGTGAGCTTCTCCATATTCAATGCAGCAGCGCTGGAGGTACCTGAAGGCCAATTCGAAGCGGGAAGCGGGGACCGTCTGACAACCAAGCTGCCTGAGGGCAAGACTGTCGATTATGAACTGCTGTCCTCCTTGCTGAAACAAGCCTCGGATTCATTATAGAACGAATAATCAAATACCCACAGCCGGGATACAGAGACACTGCCAGGATTGGCGGTGTTTTTGTTTTTTAAACAAACAATCTAATTAGATGGTTGTAAAATAACAAACGTAATGATATTATGTCTATATAAAAACAAACAAAGAATGTGGTGATCCAGTTGTCGGAAGGAAATGAAGCAATCCGAATTTCGGAGAAATTCTGGAATGCTTCTATTGCAGAATTGAAGCAGGGCTATACCTGTGAAGGTGACGGACACCTGGCTGTGTTCCAGTGTCTGGTCTGCGGTAAGCAATTCGAGAAGGGTATTATTTATAAGGATGGGGACCGATTCTATGAAGCTGAGAGGTTCGCAGCCCTGCATGTAGAGAGTACGCATGGGGGGATGTTCACTTGGCTGCTTACGCTGGATAAGAAGCTGACCGGATTAACGGAGCTGCAGAAGGGTCTGCTGCAGGCCTTCCGTCAAAGTCTCAGTGACGCTGAGGCTGCCAAAGAGCTGGGAATCGGCAGCACGTCTACAGTCCGCAATCACCGGTTCACCCTTAGGGAGAAGGTGAAGCAGGCCAGGCTGTTCCTGGCTGTAATGGAGCTGGCCGAAGAGAAGCCGGGGGCTTCATCCCCTTTTGTCAGTATTCCGCGTACGGCTGTGATGGTTGATGAACGGTTCGCCATTACTGAACAGGAGAATACCGAGATCTTGGGTGCGTATTTCAAACAGGGCCTGGACGGCCCCTTATCAGAGTTCCCGAAGAAACAGAAACGCAAAGCGGCAATTCTGCGGCATTTGATCCAGCGTTTTGAGACGGGACGTCAGTACAGCGAGAAAGAAATTAACGCCGTGCTGGAATCGGCTTATCCCGATTATGTGACGCTGCGGCGCTACCTGATCGATTACGGACTGCTGGACCGCGAAGATGACGGAAGCAGCTACTGGGTGAAATTATAGCGCAGTTTAAGGGAGAACATAGACTAGCGCAGATATGAAGGAGAGACAAGAGAATGGACAAATCAAGACGCAAAGAGCTGGGATATAATTATGCGCACTCGCACAGGCCGATGGGGGTATACAGAATTGTAAATACCGGCAACGACAAAGCGTATGTAGGAAGCAGCCTGAATCTCGACGGAGTCTGGAACAAGCATAAGTTCATGCTGGATATCAACAACCATGATAACAAGGAGCTGCAGGCCGATTGGAATAAATATGGTGAGGCCGGATTCCGTTTTGAGGTATTGGAGCAGATTAAGCCTGAAGAAGATTTCGTGGCAGATGTACAGGAGCTGAAGAAATACCGCAAAATGCTGCCGGAGCTGGAGAACAAATGGCTGGAGCAGCTGTCTCCATACGGGGAGCGGGGTTATCATAAGCAGAAGGTAACCCGGGAATGAATTTCATCAGTGCCTGTGCTAAAATAAGGGCAAACAGCAGGTGCTGGCGAATGGAGCGGTGTGTAATGGCTATATTATCTTGGCTTGCAGAACAGAGAATTCAGGAGGCCATGCGCAGCGGAGAGTTTGCTAATCTGCCTGGGCATGGCAAGCCGCTGGAACTGGAGGATCTCTCGGGAGTGCCTGAGGATCTGCGGATGTCCTATAAGGTCATGAAGAATGCCGGGCTGCTGCCCGAAGAAGTATCGCTGCGTGCGGAGTGTGTAACCCTGGAAGAATTGCTGGCAGCCTGCCATCGCAGCGGGAACAGCGCTAGCGGCGAACGCAAGGAGCTGGAATCCAGGCTGTCCCTCAAGCGCCTGCGTCTGCAGGTCCTGCTGCAGGAACGCGGACTGGACCGCAGTGCGGCTTATATGGATTACGGCGATAAGATCCGGCAGCGCTTTGAAGGAATGGACGAGTAAGGAATATGTAGGAGCAGCCTCCGGTTTGAAGAACTGGGGGCTGTTTTCTATATTACATTGAAGAGTTTTTACGGCAGAGGAGTATAGATATAGAAACCGCGCTCTTCGTGGATAATGCCTTGCTCGGCGAGTGCCAGGACCGCCTCGACCAACTGATTCGTATCAAGACTAGAAGCTTGGGCTAAAGCAGAACGGAGTTCTGCGGAGTCTGACGGAAGGTGGAGCTTGTCTATCAGTATGCGGTCAAGGACAACCCCTTCTGCCAGATTGGCATAACTGGAGAGGAATGCCCGGTTCACGCTGGCAGACCCGCCCTTCAGCTCAAACTCAGTATATAGATTCCCGACTATGAAGGGCGGGGATTCGAGATTGATCAGTCTCTTAACAATCCATGATGAGGAGGGAGCTGTTCCGTTCTCTTGCAGGCTGTAAGCAGTAGGTGTACCTATATCTATCAGATCAGACTGGCTGAGCGGATTCGGCAGAGAAGAATTGATCTTCAAGCGGCGGATATCTTCATCCAGCAATCGTAGATTCTGCGTCAGTCCGTATTTTGCCAGCTTGACTTGCAGGGTGTACCCGTCCATCTGTGTGGCCGCTGCAGCGGGCTGCTCATCTGCCAGTGACCACAGCAGGGTGAAGCCTCTCCCGGGTTCATAACTATACAGCCATTGCTCCAAAGTACTGCCGATACTGTTAGTGGGCCAAATGATGCTTGCGAGAAGGAATGACTGCGTGCCTGTATCCGCGGCAGAAGCGTAGAGTATCTCAAGCTTCAATTCCGTATGAGGGGACAGTTCAGTATCCGCGGAGCTATAATTAGAAGGAACCTGTGTCTCCAGGCTACCGTCGCGCAGAAGAAAACCATGATTAAAGACGAATTGCAGCTGCTGCTGAACTTTGTCCCCTGAAGAGACGGACATTGCGGCAGACCGGGTTTCCGGCGAAAAGACGGGCTTAAGCTCCGGGACGGGATGCACGGCAGGAATAGAGGTCTGGCTGCTGGCGTAAGCGGGGGAGCTGGCGGTATCTTTGGGCGTACACCCGCTTAGTGCATTTAACGCCAAAACTGACATAGAAATGAGTCTGATCACTTTTATAATCTTCATATGGCTGAACTCCTTGATATCCGGGCCGGTTTCGCCCATGATAATGAAATGGATATAGCTGATTAAAGTATGTTAATTCCAATTATACCTAATTTGTAGCGGATGATGGAGAGATGAAATGAAGCAGCTTCCAATTATGCAGGTGCTCCCTGACCTGAAAAGAATATTTACAGATACTACCGCGGCAATACTGATCGCCGAGCCGGGAGCGGGTAAGACAACAGGGACCCCGCCGGCTTTCTTGGACGAGCCTTGGCTGGCCGGCAAAACCATTCTCATGCTGGAGCCCAGGCGTCTAGCAGCCCGTTCGGCGGCGGCTTATATGGCTTCCTGTCTCGGTGAAACGGTCGGCCAGACGGTCGGATACCGGATGCGGATGGATACCAGGGTAGGCAGGAATACGCGTATCGTTGTTGTTACAGAAGGCGTACTAACTAGAATGCTGCAAAGCGATCCTGCGCTTGGTGATGTCGGACTCGTGATTTTCGATGAATTTCATGAGCGGAGCCTGCATGCTGATCTGGGGCTGGCGCTGACGCTCGAAGCGCAGAGTGTGCTGCGGGAGGATCTGCGCATTCTGGTGATGTCGGCGACACTGGATGGTGAGCGGGTATCGGCTCTGCTTGGCGGGGCGCCGGTAGTCAATTGTCCGGGACGGACTTATCCGGTTGAAACGGTGTATGTACCGGGCCCCGACAAGATTTATCCAGAGATAGCGGCAGCGGCTGCCGTGCGCCGGGCACTTGCCGAGCAGCCGGGGGATGTACTGGTCTTCCTGCCGGGCGAACGGGAGATCCGCCGGACGGAGCAGGAGCTGGCCTCCGGTGGTCTTCCGGAGGGAACTGTGCTGCGTCCGCTCTACGGCCAGCTGCCGCAGCAGATGCAGGATGCAGCGGTCGCGGCGGCTGTACCGGGAGAACGCAAGGTCGTTCTGGCGACATCCATCGCCGAGACCAGTCTGACGATTGAAGGTGTGCGCACGGTGATTGACACGGGTCTAAGACGGACCCAGGTGTTCTCTCCGCGCACCGGCATGCCGCGGCTGACCACGGTGCCGGTCTCGAAGGCCTCGGCGGATCAGCGGCGCGGCCGGGCCGGCCGCAC
>NZ_JUEI01000078.1:0-41894 GCF_000802655.2 Paenibacillus sp. IHB B 3415
GTATTTTGGAAATTATATCCATACCATAATATGGGGAATCAACAGGCTTGCACAAAGTACAACAATCCGTCTGCGATATGCCCTCAGCAGGAGGAAATGTTGCACTACGTACAACAATCCGTCTGCGATATGCCCTCAGCGCTCCCGGCGTTAGCTAAAGCCTGACCAGGGCAGAAAATCCTATCCAAATGTGGTGCGCTGTTATTTAGCGCAAACGTTTGTACAAAGCTCCAAAAAATAAATGAAGCGTAATTAGCTTCATTTATCTGCTTGTAAAATCATTGTTGCTTGTGCATCACTGCTGCTTGTGCATCATTGCTTACCCGGAGTATACATCGATGACTCCCGTACGATTAAACGGTGGGGAATGACAAAACGGTTAGTATATCCGTCATGATTATCCGGCTTCTGAATACTCTGAATCAGCACCTGTGAGGCTGTATAGCCCAGATGATAGATTCCGATATCTATGCTGCTGATTGGCGGGCTGGACAATTCCGAGAGCGGAATATTGTTAAAGCTGACAATCGCCAGATCCTCAGGGACCTTGTATTTCAGCTCATTCAGTCCGCGCAATACCCCGAAAGAGACCATATCATCCACCGCAACGAGTGCCGTCGGACGGTTCGGGAGATTCATGAAGAATGACATCGCCCGGTAGCCGCTGTCCTGCAGAAACTCGCCTTCGACAATCCATTCCGCCTTCATTTCAAGGCCTTTATTCTGCATTGCCTTACGGTAGCCTTCCAGACGGTCGCGCGAAACGATAAGATTCGGCGGGCCGCTGACGAAGCCAATGCGTTCATGACCCATGGAAATAAGGTGGTTCGTTGCATCATAAGCAGCCATGATATTATCATTGTCGACTGACAATATATCCTCATAGCGGTCGCTTCGTCCAACCAGCACGAAGGGATAGCCGCCTGATTCCAGAAAATCGATCACCGCATCATCTTTACGGGAATACAGCAGAATAACGCCGTCCACCCGGCGTCCCTTGAGCAAGCGTGAGACGGCTTCAAGCTCTTCCTTCTCATTTGCCCCGGAGCTGATCAGCACATCGTAGCCGGAACGGCTGGACTGGGTGACGATCCCGCGGATTAATTCCATAAAAAACAAATTGGAGAACAGCTCTTCAGCCGGTTTCGGAAGAATGATGCAAATACTGTTGGTTGTCTTGGAAACGAGACTTTTGGCCATCATGTTCGGGGTGTAGCCCATTTCCTCCATAATCACTTTAACCTTACGGGAAGTTTCTAGGCTGATTCTGGGATGGCCTGACAACACCCGGGAGACCGTGGAGGGAGAAACTCCCGCTTTCTTGGCCACGTCCTTAATGGTAACTGTCATAGAAACCTCCTTATGGAACCGTTTGCTTTACACAGTAATATTAATCGAAGTGCTGATGATTGTAAATAGATAAACCCGGTGTGTTGCACAATACTGGCATAGAAAGTGATGAAATGAACATTTTTACTGTGCAGGCCACAAGCTTTCCACAGGGATTCACTGGATGAATATAAATGGAGTGGTATCCGTGGGAGGAGGCAGTAGAAAGGTATCCCGGACATTGCACCGAAACTGTGCAAACGTTATTAGATTGGTTTGGAGATGATATATCTAATTTATTTTCAATATTCCTTTATAAAATAAGGATTTATTTAGACTTTCTCAGCCTTTTTATTATCAACAGAAGCATATGAATGAATATGAAGTGTGCAAATTAATGCAATTAATGACTTAATTATTGTGCAACTATAAGCAAATATTTGAGAATATTCTGGAAAATTACTAGTTGACAATAACTTTACCGGCGGATTAGTATGAAATCGAAATGAAGCAAGCGTTTACAAAGCCCGATTTTATGCATAGTATTTATGTCGTTTCCCAAAGTCAATGGATAAGGGTTTGTGCACAAATGATTGCAAACGTTTGCACTCTGGGAAGGGCGAATTGAGGGCGTGAGGGCGTGATGGCGTGATGGCGTGATGGCGTGATGGCGTGATTTTGGAATTTGACAAGGAGGATCGGAGTCGGTTGGGCCTGACAAGCCATCTTTACAGCAGAAATCCTGCAACCGGAGCGGGGGATTCTGCCGTTCATGCGGGTTGAAGTTCATAACATTCATGGGGGGATTGACGGAATGGAATTTGCTTTACGGATAAAAAAGGCTTTTGCAATCCTGATGGTTATCGCTCTTGTATGCTCAGGCCTGGGCATAAACCTGCCCAGAGTCAGCGCAGAAACGACAAAGGTTGTGCTGGTTGGTGATCTGCAGAGTAAGTTCACCGGACTGGATTCCGCTGAAACGAAAGATTGGAACGAGAAGTCTACAGTAACCCAAATGACTTACAGGGGTGAGGGTCTGTACACCTTCACCGGCATGCTGCCACAGGGGACCTATCAATACAAAGTGGCCCTCAACGATGCCTGGACGGAGAACTACGGATATGGCAGCTATACTGATCCTGACGGGACAGATGCAGGCGGCAACATTCAGATTACATTAAGTGAGGATACAAGTGTAACCTTTTATTATAATGACATTACCAAAGCGATTGCAGATTCCACGTATTATTCACCGGTGCCTGCGGACCGTTTACCCCGGGTGACCGGCAGTCTGCAGACTGCGCTTGGAGATGAGCAGAATGACTCCCCTGCAGAGGCCCGTACGCTGCTAACCGATCCTGACTTCGACGGGGTCTATGAGCAGACGGCCACACTTCCTGCTGGCAATTATACCTACCAGGTTTATCTTCCGGGCGCTGATCCATCGGGTGGAGTCTCCTATCCGGATACGGCGCAGGAGCTTAAGCTTCCCTCCGCATTACCTGTAACATTCAAGTATAAAACGCAGGACAACAGTGTGTCTGCCCATTACACGGTTCCTTCTGAACCGGGTACGGCTGTGCCTGTTCCTGCCGGACATATAAGAGTTCATTACCACCGTGCTGCCGGTGATTATGCCGGTCAGGCGTTATGGACATGGGGCGATGTTGTATCACCGTCCGTGAATTGGCCTAAGGATGCCGTTCCGTTTCCTGATGGACAAACCGATGCCTACGGCGCTTATGTCGATCTGCCTGTGAAGGATGGGGCGAAGACGATCTCGTTCCTCGTGGTAAACCGGACTACCGGGGTTAAGGAAATGGAGGACGGGGACAAAACCTTTAATATCAGTACTCCGCAGACCAATGAGGTCTGGATCACGGAAGGCTCGAATAAAGTAACCCCTTATGAACCGGTGGAGCTTCCGGCGAATACAGTGCGGATTCATTATATGCGGGCCGACAACAATCAGAGCCAGTATGGCCTGTGGCTGTGGGATGATGTGGTGACGCCGTCTAATGTGTGGCCCAAAGACGCAACGCCTTTTGAACCGGAGAACCGGGATTCCTTCGGTGCCTATGCGGATATTCCGCTGAAGGAGAATGCCAAAACTATCAGTTTCATCGTTATGAAGCCTGCAAACGGAGACAAAGACGGTCCGGCGGGCAATGAGAACAAAAGCTTCGCCTTTCTCGACCGTTACAATCAGCTATGGGTGAAGGAGAATGACCCGAATGTTTATACTTCACCTTTTGGCGAGACACCGGTTGGGCTGTTATCCGCAGATATATTGTCCGCAAGCAAACTATGGCTCGGGTTTACGTTAACGGACGGACTTACGGCGGATGCATTAAAAACAGCCATTTCCATAAAGGATTCGGAAGGAGCCTCTGTTCCTGTTACAGGTGTGGCGGTTACCGGCGCAACTTCGGTTGAAGTGACTACCGGTGCATTTGATCTGAAGAAAATCCCGCTGAGTATAACGTATGCAGGTAAAACTGTATCCGCTTCCACCGGCTGGAGAATGATGGATGAGCTGTACAATTACACAGGTGACGATCTCGGAGCCACGTACCATAAGGCCGGCAAGTCGGCAACCCTGAAGCTATGGGCGCCGAAGGCGAGCTCGGTGACCGTGGTAGTCTACGATAAAGCTGACGCTAATCTCACCGTAGGCCGCGCCGGACTGACTCTGGGTGACAAGGGGGTCTGGTCGGCGGAGCTGACTCCGGCTGATCTGACCGGTGCACCCGGCGCAGAGGATGTCAGGGACTTCTACTACCAGTATGAAGTGACTAATGATGGAGTAACTAAGCAGGTGCTTGATCCTTATGCCAAATCCATGGCCGTATTCACCGTGAATACGGCGGGAGAGGCAGGGGGAGAGGCAGGCGCAGGCGGTGATACGGTGGGCAAGGCAGCCATTGTGGATTTAAGCGCTACGAATCCCGAGGGCTTCCAGGCTGCAGACATTGCCGGCTATGAGGATCGTGAAGACGCCATTATCTATGAGGCACATATCAGGGATTTCACCTCTGATCCGGCAATCGAGTCGAGTCTCGGCGGGGAACGCTGGGGGTCTTATGCGGCTTTTGAGTCGAAGCTGGATTATATCAAATCACTGGGTGTCACCCACATTCAGCTGCTTCCGGTGATGGCCTGGTATTACGGGGACGAAACCGGGATGGAAGACAGGGAGCTGGACTATTCAGCTCAAGGTAATGAGTATAACTGGGGTTATGATCCGCACAGCTATTTCTCTCCGGACGGGGCGTATTCCCGGAATCCGGCAGATCCGGAAGAGCGGATCAAAGAGCTGAAAGGCTTGATCGATGCGGTGCACGAAGCCGGGATGGGCGTCATTCTTGATGTTGTGTACACCCATATGGCCAAAAAAGAATTCCTGAATGACATCGTGCCTAATTATTATGCCTTCCAGGACCCGGCCGGGAACTTCATCGGCGGCTTCGGCAACAATCTGGCAACCAGCCATAAGATGGCCGAGAAGCTGATGGTCGATTCCGTGAAATACTGGTTCCAGGAGTACAAAATCGACGGGATGCGGTGGGACATGATGGGCGATGCCACAGCAGATGCGGTACAGGCTGCTTATGACGCAGCGGCTGCCATTAATCCCAAGGCCCTGTTCATCGGGGAGGGCTGGATTACCTTCGGGGGCGAGGCTTCTGATCCATCCCTCAAAGGCAAGGCTGCTGATCAGACCTGGATGGATAAGACGGACAGTGTCGGCGTATTCTCCGATGAATTCCGCAATGAGCTGAAATCCGGGTACGGCTCCGAAGGAGATCCGCGGTTCATTACGGGCGGAGCGCGCCCCTTGACGACGATCTTGAACAATATCAAAGCGCAGCCTTCCAATATTCCGGCAGATGATCCGGGAGATATCGTGCAATACATTGAAGCGCATGATAATCTGACGCTCCATGATGTCATTGCCCTGGCCCTTCACAAGAATCCGCAGAATGCGGCGAACGAGCTGGAGATTCAGAAACGGATCAGGCTCGGAAACATGCTGCTGCTGACTTCGCAGGGAACCGCATTCCTGCAGGCAGGTCAGGAGTACGGGCGTACCAAGCAATGGATGGCTGCGGGGACTCCACAGCAGAAATATACCGAAGTCCGCGATGCGGCTGATCAGTCTGTCAGTTATTTCATCAACGATTCATACGATTCTTCGGATGCGGTCAATGCCTTCGACTGGGCCGCAGCAACGGATGAAGTGAACTTTCCGGTGCAGAATGCGACCAGAGAATATACGGCCGGGCTGATTAAGCTCAGAAAGTCTACCAACGCTTTCCGGCTGGGCGACATCAGTCTCGTGAATTCCAATGTCAAGCTTATCGAAGCACCTGAAATGCAGAAGGATGATCTTGTGATCGGTTATTCAAGCAAAGCAACGGATGGGACCGGGATCTATTATGTCTTCATGAACGGTGACAGCAAGACAAGAGTTCTTACTTTGCCGGAGAACTTGAGTGACGGTACTGTGCTTGCCGATAATGACGAAGCCGGGACCGAAGCTATTACTGCTGCGGACCAGAGCGGATTCAGCCTGACTGCGGATTCGATTACCCTCGACCCGCTCACATCTGTAATTATCCGCAAGGATGCAGCCGCAGCAGTAGTGTCTCTGCTAGAGACGGACCAGGCCAGCTATTCGCTGAAGGAGGGGGCCGCGCATCAGATTGTGGTCACGGCCAAATATGCGGACGGCACTTCAAGCAAAGTGACCGCCAAGGCGCTGTATGTATCCGATAAACCGGAAGTAGCCACAGTGACAAGCAAAGGGCTGGTGAAGGGGATTAAGGCGGGAACGGCTATCCTTACCATTACCTATGGCGGCGTGTCCGTGAATGTGACCGTAGAAGTAACCAGCCCGCCGGTGGAAACCAAACGGTATGTGCAGTTCACTTATACCCGTGAAGACAGGAATTATAAGGATTGGAGTGTATGGCTGTGGTATTCCGGGGCAACAGACGGTGAGGTGAAGCTCCCCGAGCCCGCAGGAGATTCAGCAAGCTCGACGGTTCTGATTGAAGTAGGCAAAGACGCAACCCAGGTAGGCTTTGTGCTCATAAAAGGTCTGGACTGGTCTGACAACAAACAGGATATAGCGGACGACCGCTATATTGTTCTGACTCCCGGCGAGGACTTTACCAAAGTCCATGTAACCAGCATGGTCAAAGAGCTTGAAATCACCCCGGGCATCAGCGGTCCGCTGATGCAGGATGAAGCCATAACCTCTCCCGGCGAGGACTTTACCAAAGTCCATGTAACCAGCATGGTCAAAGAGCTTGAAATCCCCCCGGGCATCAGCGGTCCGCTGATGCAGGATGAAGCCATAACCTTCCTGTACCGTGATGACGAGCTGTTCCGCGGCGGCGAAGTGTCTGCGATAACAGACATTAAAGTGAAGGTGAACGGTAAAGAATATCCGATGGAGTATGATCCGGCCAAGGAATGGTTCATCTACCGGCTGAGCGGTCTGGAGGAAGGCATTTATAAGTATACCTTCATCGTAACTAAGGACGGAGTGACCCGCGAGTTCACCGACCCGCACAACACGGTGGGCGGGGAATCTTCCCTGTACTATCACAAGCCGGAAGTCAGTATTACGGCAGAGGTCAATCCGCCGGCTGTAACTTCCAATGAGAACACTGTGCTAACGGTCAAGGCTGTTTCAGCAGAGGAAGTGTCTTATAAGGAGGCTTATCTGGACCTTACTGCACTAGGTGGACCAGCCAAGGTCAAATTTGATACAGAGCTTATGCAGCAGACTATAGCGGTGAAGGATGAGGTTCCGGCAGGTATCAAGAGCATTCCTATTGTCCTTGTAGACCAGTATGGCAATCTGCACAGACAGTCTGCTGAAATCGAGGTGAAAGCCAGAACCTACAGCGGTTCCAAGCTTGATTTCGACTGGGATGAAGCGCGGATCTATTTCGCACTGACCGACCGCTTCAAGGACGGTGACCCTGACAACAATGAGAATGTGGACAAGGCACATCTTGAAGCCTATCATGGCGGCGATTTCAGGGGGATGATCGGCAAGCTCGATTATCTGCAGGAGCTGGGCATCAACACGCTCTGGATCACGCCGGTTGTAGACAATATTGATTTCAACCAGGGGTTAAGCTTTGGCGGCAAACAATATGCTTATCACGGGTATTGGGCCAAGGATTTCACTAAGCTTGATGAGCATCTTGGGGACATGGAGACCTTCAAGGAGCTGATCGAGAAGGCGCATGACAAGGGCATCAAGATTATGGTCGATGTAGTGCTTAATCATACAGGCTACGGGTTGAAGGAGGATGACGTCAATCCGCAGGTGGCTGCAGAGGACAAAGCGCGTTTTGCGGGAATGCTGCGTACGGACGGCGTTCAAGCCGATACGGATGTCATCAAAGGCGAGCTCAGCGGATTGCCGGACTTCAAGACGGAGGATCCTACGGTACGCAAGCAGATCATTGCCTGGCAGACAGGCTGGCTGGATAATGCCCGGACAGAGCGGGGAGATACAATCGACTATTTCCGCGTTGATACGGTCAAGCATGTGGAGAGCACAACCTGGAAAGCATTTAAAAATGTACTGACGGCTATAGATCCGGGCTTCAAAATGGTCGGCGAATACTTCGGTGGAACCGCCGATAATGATGGCGGCATGCTGCAGAGCGGGCAAATGGATGGTTTGCTTGATTTTAGCTTTAATGATCAGGCCAAGCTGTTCGCAGAGGGCACCATTAATGCTGTGGATGCTTATCTGCAGGAGCGCGAAGCGAAGATCAGCAATACCGGGGTGATGGCACAATTCCTCAGCAGCCACGATGAGGATGGTTTCCTTACAGACTACGTGGACGGGGACAAGGGTAAGCTCAAGATCGCTGCCGCGCTGCAGATCACGGCCAAGGGCCAGCCGGTGATTTACTATGGGGAAGAGCTTGGCCGGTCCGGTAAAAATGCCGGGGATATGGCAAGCGGCAAGTTCAGCGAAAACCGGGGCGATATGCCTTGGGATCAGCTTACTGCAGAGCAGGGACTTCATGATCATTATCAGAAGCTGCTGAACATTAGGGCGGAATATTCGCAGCTATATGCCAAAGGTATCCGCACCAAGCTTGCGGGCTCCGATGATCTGGGATATCTGGCCTTCAACAAGCAATACGGGAACGATAACGTGGTTACGGTAATCAACACGAAGAAGGAAGGTCTGAGTGCAGAAATTCCCGTGCCTTTTGCGGCCTTGTCTTCTGTAAGAGATGAGTACAGCGGCAAACTATATACGGTATCGGCTGCCCGGAAGGTAATGGTTGATCTGCCGGGAAGAGATGACGGCGGAACGGTGATTCTGGCAGCGGAGACAGTTGTAGTACCGCCAACACCAACACCAACACCAACACCAACACCAACACCAACACCAACACCAACACCAACACCAACACCAACACCAACACCAACACCAACACCAACACCAACACCAACACCAACACCAACACCAACACCAACACCAACACCAACACCAACACCAACAAACGGTGATTCTGGCAGCGGAGACAGTTGTAGTACCGCCAACACCAACACCAACACCAACACCAACACCAACACCAACGGCAGAATCCGAAATAAGTTCCGTTGTAAAGCCAATAGTAACACCAACGCCAGCGCCAACGGCGGTTCCGTCAGGCACACAGATCATAAGTGAGCCGGATCTTCGAAATGGCAAGGATGGCAAAGTAGAACTCAGTCTGGAACAGGGCAAGACTTCGGTGCTGCTGCCGGTCCAGGCAGCTAAGCTGCTGGGGAATAACGGGCTGGTTATTCACTCGGAGGGGCTGTCCGTTACAATCCCGAATGCTGTGCTGGCTGATATTCAGGCCATGGTTACAGGTGCGGATGCGGACAATTCACATATCCTGCTGGAGCTGAGTCCGCTAAGTAAAGCGGCTGCACAGGATGCAGTCAAGAAATTCAGTAAGGAGAACACGGTTGCAACTGCTGTATCCGGGGTATACGACCTTAAACTGCAGATTATCAAAAAAGACGGGACCAGCCTGTCAGTTACAACCTTCAAGCAGCCGGTTACGATATCACTGAAGCTACAGGGCAATCCGGTTAAAGATTGGACGGGACTATTCTATCTCGCCGATAACGGGGAGCTGAAGTATGTGGGTGGCGCAGCGCAAGCGGATGGCTCACTTACTGCTGCAGTTATGCATTTCAGCAAGTATGCAGCGCTTCAGATGAATACAGTGTTTAAGGATGTTCCTGATACCCACTGGGCTTCTGCTGCCATTAAATCGCTTGCAGCCAAACAGGTGGCAACAGGAGTATCGGCTGCTGAATTTGAACCTGCAAAAAAGGTGACGCGTGCGGAGTTTACAGCATTGCTGATGCGTGCACTCGGACAGACAGGGGAAGGGGGAGCGATATTCGCTGATGTCCGGGCAGATGCCTGGTACTCCTCTTATGTAGCCGCTGCCGTCAAATCAGGCATTGTTAACGGGCGCAGCAGCACTGCCTTTGCCCCGGATGCTACTATCAGCCGTGAGGAAATGGCGGTGATGATAATCCGCGCTCTGGAGTTCAAACAGGGCAAGCTTCTGGCTTCCTCAACAGGCCCGGCCTTATTCGCGGATGCCTCCAGTATCAGTGAATGGGCAAATGCTTATGTGAACGCTGCCGTAGAGCTGGAACTGGTAGAGGGCAGAGACCATCATCTCTTTGCGCCGCAAGGACCGTTGACCCGTGCAGAGAGTGCGCAGGTGATTTACAAGCTGCTCGGCAAATAGCCCGCGCAACGAATCGGATCAGAACATAACAGGGTATTCCGCAGGCCATAACGGCTGCGGAATACCGCAGGCCATAACGGCTGCGGAATACCCTGTTTGCTTTGCCTGGAATATAACTCAATCATATAAAATGGTGCTGATGATACGGAGGCTAGTCCAAGTTAGCCTGCAGTACCGCATAACCGTAAGCCGGCAGCTTGAGCGACAGCTTGCCACGTTCCGCACGGAGCGGTTCGCCGGTGAACAGGTTCTCCCAGGAGCGTTCCTGTACGTCTACCCGGAAGGTCTGCGCGGTCTCTTCCGTATTGATCAGCACGAGAATAAGATCATCGCCCAGGCTGCGTTCATAAGCCAGCTTGGTGCCTTGGGGACCGGCTTCCAGGAACGTGAAGCTTCCTGTGCGCAGTGCCGGATGACTGCTGCGGATCTCGATCAGCTTGCGGTAATAATTGAACAGGCCGCGGTCCTGCATCGCCGGATTCCACTCCATGCACTTGCGGCAGTCCGGGTCGCCATCACCATCCATGCCGATCTCATCCCCGTAATAAATGCAGGGGGTGCCCATGAATGTGAACTGGAACAGCGCAGCCAGCTTCAGCTTATTCTTGTCCCCGTCCGCGAGCGTCAGCAAACGCGGGGTATCGTGGCTGTCCAGCAGGTTGAAGGCAACCTCGCTGGCCTGTAGCGGGTAGCGCGACAGCTGTTTGCCAATGGAGTTGGCGAAGCCTTCCGCATCAAGTTTGCCATACACGAAGAAGTCGAGCACCGCATCCGTGAACGGGTAGTTCATCACCGCATCGAACTTGTCTCCCTCCAGCCATGGTGCGGATTCATGCCAGATCTCACCGAGAATATAAGCCTCGGGATTCGCACGCTTCACCACCTTGCGGAAGTCGCGCCAGAATTCATGATCGACCTCGTTGGCCACATCCAGGCGCCAGCCATCGATGCCGACCTCCCGGATCCAATACTCAGCGACTTTCAGCAAATATTCCTTAACCTCAGGATTCTCCGTATTCAGCTTCGGCATCAGCGGCTCAAAGGCAAAAGCGTCGTAATTCGGAATGTTATCCACTACCTGAAGCGGGAACTCACGGACATGGAACCAGTCTTTATAAGCGGAGGCTTCGCCTTTCTCCAGCACGTCCACGAACGGGGCGAAGGTACGTCCAGCATGATTGAATACAGCGTCAAGCAGCACACGGATACCGCGTTCATGGCAGGCGTCGACTAGCCTTTTCAGCGTCTCCACATCACCGAAATGCGGATCGACCTGCATATAGTCCTCCGTATCATATTTATGGTTGGTGGTGGCTGTGAAGACAGGAGTGAAATAGATGCCCGTGATACCCAGCTCAGTGAGATGATCCAGATGGTCAATGACCCCCTGCAGATCACCGCCGAAGAAGTTGTCAGGCTTAGGTGTGCCGCCCCATGGCTGTACATTGTCCGGATTCAGACTGGGATCGCCGTTCGCGAAACGTTCAGGGAAGATCTGATAGAAGACAGCATCCTTCACCCACGCAGGAGGAATGAACACGTCACCGCGGTTGATATAAGGGAATTCAAACAGCCGGTTTGGATTGGCGGGACGTTCGGTTTGGAAATCGCTTTCGGTCATCCAGATGCGCTCATGGCCCTTTTGCAGCAGGAAACCGTACTTCAACCGGCGGTAAAGGGGGACGGACTCGCACTCCCAGTAATCGAACATCGCATCCGAAGTGAAAAGAGTCATAGGAATCAACTCCTTGGTGTTGTCCCAGGCGTACTTGTCCCCGGCCCAGGCGAATACCTCGGTCAAATCCCCCTTCTTGGCACGCAGACGCAGGTGGATCGTTTCATGATCGTAGGCATAAGACCAATTGAGGCGCGGACGATGATACACAGCTTCTAACAACATACTAATTCCTCCTAAGGTTTAGTGAACCAAACACCCCTGAATGACACCGGGCAAACCAGCGCTGGCTCCGGAAGTAAGCATTTTACAAACACAGTCCTATATCTGGCAAGTGCATGATTAGCACTGCAGCTGTGCCACAATCGCACTAATCATTCAGATTCTGCGCATACCAAACAGGCACAACCGGCGCCGGGTAGCTTGTCCGAGGTTGTACCCAATTGAAGTAACATTGCCTTTGAATTATGTGAAGAACAGGGGCGTTCTTAATGTTTTGGATTATAGCATGGAATAAATTGAGGTTCAATACGTTTGTACAAACATTTGCACAAATACCGTTAGGAAGGAAACCGATTTCCAAAGCTTGGAAAATGAGATTATATGGAAATTAAATTACATAATCCGCTAAAATACAACAAAAAATGCGGTTTGTAGATTTTAATAAAAAGATAAATAGAGATATTTAAAGAAATCCTGTGAAATTAAAAGTAAATAATTGATTATATGTATTAAATGATTGAATTTGCTTAAATACACTCTGTGCAAACGTTTTAACAATCTTGCCTGCTGTTGTATTATGAATTCAGGAATGAAGCGCTTTCTAAAACTTGGCGGAGCACATAAGGAAGGGTCAATTTGCAAAACATGAATTTTTTTTGAGTCTTCTGAAATCGTTTGCGCAAAGTCGGAGGCATCATGTTCAAATCAAGTGATATACAAATCGGGAGGGGTTAAAAGCAATGAATTTGAAAAAACTCATGGTTCTCACCGCATCGTTTTCTATGGCAATGTCGATTACGGCGTGCGGCTCAAACAACAATAACGGGGGAAATGCAGCAGCAACCAATGCTCCTGCGAATAACGCAGCAGCAACAGACAACGCTGGCACAAACGGCGGGAATGCTCCGGCAACAGATGAGATTGTACCTGAAGACGGCGCATCACTGGTGATCTGGGAGAGTAAAGAAGAAAGAGCATTTGCTGAAGAGATCGCCAAGCAGTTCACCGCACAGTACAACGTTCCCATCAAAATTGAAGAGGTAGCACCGCCCGATCAGGTCGGCAAGCTGACACAAGACGGCCCGTCAGGTCTGGCAGCAGACGTTATCCTCATCCCTCACGACAATCTGGGTAAGGCTGCGAGCGCGAGCCTGCTGCTTCCAAACGATATTTTCGTTGAGCAGACCAAAGCTGAGAACACAGAAGCATCCATCATAGGTTCTTCCTATGACGGTGAACTGTACGGTTATCCGAGAGCGGCAGAAACCTATGCGCTGTTCTACAACAAATCCCTGGTCAAAGAAGCTCCTAAATCCTTCGATGACGTGATTGCCTTCAGCAAAACGTTCACTGATAAATCCAAGAACAGATACGGAATTATGTGGGAAGTCGGCAACATGTACTTCAACTATCCGTTCATTGCTACAACCGGCGGTTACCTGTTCGGCAAAGACGGCACCGACAAAAACGATATCGGTCTGAACAATGAAGGCGCGATCAAAGGTCTGACTGAATTTGCGAAGCTGAAAGAAGTATTGCCGCTTAAGAGCGGCGACATTAATCCGGACATTAAGCGCAGCTTGTTCAACACAGGCGATGTGGCCATGGACATTACGGGACCTTGGGAGCTTGCCGGTTATAAAGAAGCACTAGGCGACAACCTCGGGATTGCTCCGGTTCCTACCATTGACGGCAAAACAGCGATTACGTTCTCCGGAATCAAAATTTTCGCAGTCAACGCCTACACACAGTATCCGAATGCTGCTAAATTGTATGCCCGCTTTGCTTCCGGCAAAGATGCGCAATTGACGCTCAACAAACTGATCGGTTCCGTGCCAACGAATAACGAAGCACTGCAGGATGCACAAATCACTAGCGATCCGTACGTATCCGCTTTTGCTGAACAGGCCAAGAACTCCCAGCCGATGCCTTCGATTCCTGAAATGGGTAACGTATGGAGCCCGGTAAATGCGGCGCTTCCGGAAATCTGGGATAACAATGCTGATCCTAAGGCGGCCATGGACAAAGCAGTAGAACAAATCAAGGATCTGAATAACGGGGCATCTGCCCAGTAAGAGCAGCTCTCCGGCAGTGACATCATCAGCTGCCCTTGAGGTAACTAACAACCATCAGCAAACAGTGGAATCAAATCGCCCGCCGCATAGCTCGCGGCGGGCAGTTTCCTGAATTCCGCACGGAGAGGAGAAGGGAAGGGAAATGCAGCGACACAAAGCGAGAGCCGCAGTACTGTCGGCCATTTTTATGGGATTGGGACAAATATATAACCGCCAATTCATCAAAGGGCTTATTTTCATAGCTGTAGAAGCAGCCGCACTATTCTATTTCATTAACAATTTGGGCAGGGCCTTCTGGGGCATCACCACCCTCGGAGAATCTCCAAGCCGCCTTGAGAAGGTAAAGGGAATTGCCAAAATGGTTCCCGGTGACCATTCCATCGTCATTATGATTGAAAGTCTGATTACCCTGCTGTTCCTTGTCTTATTCCTGATTGCCTGGTACATGAATATTAGGGATGCCCTTAAAATCGGAGCAGAACGCGAAACCGGCCGTCCATCGAATACATTCAAACAATCCGTACGCTATATTCTGGATTACAAATTTGCCCAGAGCTTTTTGCTGCTTCCGGGTATCGGTATTTTGTTTTTTACCATTATGCCGATTGTTTTTATGATCATGCTGGCCTTCACCAATTATGCCGCACCGGATCACATTCCGCCGGCCAAGCTGGTGGACTGGGTAGGCTTTGAAACCTTCCGCAATCTGCTGGTACTGAAATCCTGGAGCCGTACTTTCTATGGAGTACTTACCTGGACTATTGTCTGGGCGGTTCTATCGACGGTAACTACTTATTTCGGCGGGATGCTCGTTGCCCTGCTGATCAACCAAAAAGGAATCCGCTTCAAAGGCATGTGGAGAATGATTCTGATCATCCCCTATGCCGTGCCGCAGATGATCTCCCTCCTGCTGATGCGCAACCTGTTTAACGGGCAGTTCGGCCCGATCAACCAGTATCTCGGCTATTTCGGACTCACAGGACTGCCTTGGCTGACCGATCCGTTCTGGGCGAAGGTTACAGTCATTATCGTCAACATGTGGGTCGGTATTCCAGTATCCATGCTGCTGATTATGGGTGTGCTGACCACGATCCCGCGGGATATGTATGAAGCAGCAGAAGTGGACGGGGCTACTAACTATCAGAAGTTCCGGATTGTTACGCTGCCTATGATCCTGTTCGCCACCGCACCTACACTAATTATGCAATTCGCCGGCAATATCAATAACTTTAATGCGATCTATCTGCTGACTGCAGGCAATCCGGTTAAAGGTGACTATCAGTATGCCGGATCAACGGACCTGCTGGTAACATGGCTGTACAAACTGACGCTGGATCAGAACAAGAATAATATGGCTTCCGCGATAGGGATCATTCTCTTCATCATTGTTGCCGGATTCTCCCTGTACAATTACCGCCGGACCAAGTCATTCAAAGAGGAGGATATGATTCAATGATCATCGGACGCAAGCTTGCGAATTTTATACGTCTGGGACTAAGCTACATCGTTCTGGTTATCCTGGCGGTTGCGGCAATCTATCCGGCACTCTGGATTCTGCTGGCATCCTTCCGGCCGGGTAAGTCCTTGTACAGCAAGACACTGATTCCCGAGCACTTTACACTGAGCCACTATAAGGAATTGTTCACTTCACCAATCTATATGTTCGGGACCTGGTATGCGAATACGCTCAAGATTGCCGTGTTCTCCATGCTGATCGGGGTGGTGCTGACGCTTTTGACCAGTTACGCCTTATCCCGGTTTCGGTTCAAAAGCCGCAAGACGACCATGTCAACCCTGCTGATCCTCGGGATGTTCCCGGGCTTCATGAGTATGATTGCCATATATCTGCTGCTCAAGGAGTTCAATCTGCTGGATACCCATCTGGCGCTGATCATCGTGTATGCTGCGGGAGCGCCGCTTCTGGGCACACTGATTGCCAAAGGCTTCCTCGATACGATTCCCCGTTCGCTGGATGAAGCCGCGCGGATTGACGGGGCGAGCAACTTCAGGATTTTCACACGGATTATCCTGCCGCTGTCCCGCCCGATGATCACTTATATGGCACTGACGCAGTTTGTCGGGCCATGGGTGGACTTCATCTTCGCCAAGCTGATTCTGCGGACCAAGGAGAACTGGACGGTCGCTGTCGGAATGTGGGATATGGTCAATACGATGCAGAATTCCAATTTTACGCTTTTTGCAGCGGGTGCAGTTTTGATTTCTGTACCGATTATGATTCTGTTCGGCTTCCTGCAGCGTCTGCTTGTTGACGGACTGACCGCAGGGGCGAGCAAGGGGTAAGCCCTTAAGGAATAAGGGAAATAAGAAATGCAGATATCATTCTGAATAACAGGTGCGGCCTTTATGCAGTCAACGAAGGGCTGCACCTGTATTTTTTACCGAAAAAAATAAGGGGAGAGCGTAATGAACCGGCAGCGGAAATTAAACTTCAGATCGGTTGGCGTCAAATTATTTGTGATTCTGTTCTGTACAATTGTGCTATTGTCCTCTGTGCTGGGCTTAACCTCCTATTATGCTGCTAAAAGAATCATTACCGACGAGGTAGCAGCGGCATCCTCACAGTCTATTGTGCAGGCGGCGGACAAGCTGGACTTCCTGTTTGCTGAATATGAAGCGCTTTCAAGACAATTCGCCGTAGACTCTGCATTAAAATCAGATATGGAAACTGTCCATAATCCCGGTGCCGGAACGGTAGCCAAGGTGGCAGCTGAAGACCGGATCCGCCGCAAGCTGGATTCCGTCAGGGGCTCCGATGAGCGGCTGCTGGGCGTCCGGCTGGTCGCAAGAAGCATGGTGGATGCTGAATCCTACAAATCAACAGGCATCAGCGGCGTGCGCAGTGATGAAGGCGTTCTTGCCCGCATGAAGGAGATCGATAACGGCAAAGGCAATCCCGTCTGGTTCCCCGTACGGGCCAAAGGCTTCTTCGATGCGTACAGTGAATCCTCCATGACAATGGGCCGTCTGCTGCGGAATATCCAGAACCCGGCAGCGGAGTATTATATGCTGATTGAGCTGAAGGGCAAAGCTCTGACCGATGTATTATCCAATCTGCATATCGGACTTGCCGGGGAGATCCGCATCCTTGATCAGACCGGAAATATTGTGTATGGGGCGGATAACGGGCTGCTCGGACAGCCCTCTTACATACAGGCTGCGGATACCGAGGTTGAAGGGCAGAAGCAATCCTTCACTGCGGCTGATGAGCAGGGCAGCTCACAGCTTGTGGTCTATCAGCCGCTGGTGACAGCTGACTGGACACTGCTGGGTTATGCGCCGGTGAGTGATTTCACTAAATCGGCAGACCGGCTGCTCTATATTACACTGCTGGTTGTGCTGGCTGCGGCTGTGATCGCTCTGGTGATTGGTTATATTCTGGTGCGGCTGATCGGCCGCCCGCTCGGCAAGCTGGCCCGGCTGATGGAGGAAGGCGAACAGGGGAACCTGCAGGTGCGGACGAACTTCAAGGGCCAGGATGAGATCGGGCGGCTGGGACACAGCTTCAACCGTATGATGGAGCAGATCTCCCGGCTGGCCGGCCAGAGCAGCAGTTCGGCGGCGGCGGTACTGGCCACGTCCGAGCAATTGGTGCTTGCTTCGGGTGCGACCCGCACTCATGCCAGGGAAGTGGCTGCCGCAACCGGCGAGATCGCCGGGTACTGGCCACGTCCGAGCAATTGGTGCTTGCTTCGGGTGCGACCCGCACTCATGCCAGGGAAGTGGCTGCCGCAACCGGCGAGATCGCCGGCGGGGCAGCCAGCCTGGCGGCAGAAGCGGAGAGCAGCAACCGCAAGGTGGAGCTGATGGGAGACAAGACGGACGAAGTGGCGGGGACGAATGCGGTCATGGCTGATTCCGCAGGAAAGGTCATGGCGGTAAGTGACCAGGGAGCGGAGCTGATGAAGAAGCTGGTGGATCAAAGCGAATCAGCCCTGAAGATGATGAATCTGATTCAGGAGAACTCGGCCATGCTGCGTGACAGCACGGTGCTGATCCGCAGCATTCTCTCCCCGATGATTGCCATGAACAAGCAGACGAATATTCTGGCGCTTAATGCTTCGATTGAAGCTGTACGTGCGGGGGCTGCGGGGAGGGGCTTTATTGTCATTGCCGATGAGATCAGGGGACTCGCTAACCAATCCAGGCAGTCGATTGCGTCTGTCTCCAGAATTACGGAGGAGATCAGCGGCCATATCGAGAACACGGTCAAGGTAGTGCGTGAAGCAGCGCCGCTGTTCAGCGGGCAGATTGCCTCGGTCCGAGAATCTTCGCTTATCTTTGAAAGTGTGCGGGCGGAGATGGAAGTGTTCAGCGGTTATCTAAGCCAGTCTTCGGCGGCGGTTAAGGAGCTGACCGGTTATCGGCAGCAGCTGGGGCAATCCATGGCGAGCGTAATCTCGGTCGTGCAGCAGACCAGTGCCTCAACGGAGGAGGTGGCTTCGATGTCTTCACAGCAATTCATAGTGAGCGAGGAGCTGGTGGCTCTGTCAGGCAAGCTGGAGGTGTTAGCGGAGAATCTGAAGCAGTCGATGGTTTCTTTTCAGGGATGAGCCGATGTGTAGTTGATAAAGTGAAGTACTATTGCCAGAACTTACACTTGTCGTTATAGTTGTCTGTAAAAAACCGAAGGTGATGTCATGGATAAGCACTTATTTCTGAATGGCGGGGGCCCGCCGTTTACGCCGGATATGGCAAGGAAGTTTAAAGATAAAGTGGGTGTAGGCGCAGGTCCTGTTGTTGTATTATTCGTGGAGCGTGGGGAGAGCTGGGAAGATTACGTGCCGGTCTATACTCGGCCGCTGGCTGATGCAGGGTTAACAGAGTTCCGTTATCTGCCGCTGCCCGCTACACCCGTGGATGTTGTTGTTCAGAGCATAGAGACCTGCGCGGGTATAATCATCGGAGGCGGGGATACGGACCTGTATGCCGATTATATTGTAGATACCGCGATTGGCGGCGCTATTAAACTGAGGTATGAGTCTGGCGTTCCGGTTGTGGGGTTCTCGGCGGGAGCTTTAATCAGTCCTGAACTGTGCATTATTTCGGCCAAGGACAACGAAAGCAGGTTGTTTGATCACCGCAAGGGCTTAAATCTGGTCCCTAAGCTGCTGCTGTCCGTACATTTTACCCAGTGGGATGATGAAGATCATTTAAGAACCGCCGTCCGTACGTTCGGTGATCTTCCGAATTACGGGATCGATGAAGAGACGGGGATCTACCTGTTGAACGGAGTGCTGGAAATGGTGGAGGGCGGCGGAGTGTATAGCGTGGTGAATGATGTTCTGACTAAAATTCATTAATTATGGAGAACTGAAAACAAGAGTAGAGCGCTTCGGGGCTTTGCTCTTGTTTTTTCTGCTTTCTGCTGCACATAATAAATAAGCGAAAATCCTGCACGAAATACAACATTCCCCTCATCAAATTAGCCTCAATCGAAAATTATTGCAGGAAATGCAGCATTTCCCCCAATCTAAGCCGATTAATGAACCAATTCTTGTATTTCATACAACAATACTCCGGAAAACCCCCGGTTATATGAACTAAAGTTGTAATACTTACAACATTTACGCGAATAGAGAGAGCGCTCGATAATTTTGATTATCTGTGAGGAGGGAGCTCTGAATCTATGTGATCCTCACCTGAAATTCTAATTTACATTCAAGAAACAATTCACTTATAAAGCTATGTTATTCCAGTATTGGACTTCAGCATGCTTCTTGTCCTGGCGGAGCTCAAGGGATACACTTGTGCTATGAATACTGGCGAAGGAGGCATGCAGCATGCCGGAGTTGAACGGGAGTCTTTTTCAGCAGGCCTTGCTTGACGGGGATTACAGCCCGCGATTCCTGGCCTACTACTACAAGCAGTGGAGCCATTACACAATGGCCTATCATCACCATAACTCCACGGAAATCATGTATCTGATCTCAGGCAGCTGTGTGGTTGAGGTGCGGGATGAATCGGGCGGCCATACCCCCTTCCGGCTGAAGCGGGGAGAAATGATTTTGCTGGATGCGGGCGTTCCCCACAGGCTGATCGTCGAAGACGGGTCCTCCTGCCGGATGCTGAATGTGGAATTCGCGTTCACAGAGTACGGCGGTGTAGCTCCCTCAGTAGGCAGGCTGGCCCAGGAGGAGGAGGCGCTGGCGGAATTGCTGCAGAGTCCCTTCGATAGTCTGGTGCTGTCAGACCAGGAAGAGGTGTTTCATGTTCTAAAGGCATTGGTGCTGGAGCTGGATCAGCAGGGGAAGCACGGAAACAGCATGGCGCATCTGCTCTTCTCGGAATTGCTGCTGCGTCTGTCCAGACTGCGGCGGGAATCGCTGCCGGCCAGCCAGCAGCCTTCGCAGCTCTACGTACGGCGCGCGGTAGAGTTTCTGCACCAGAACTATGACCGGAGTATTCAAGTCAAGGAGGTCGCGCTCACTGTGAATGTCCACCCAGGCTATCTGCAGCGGATCTTCAGGACACATACAGGCCAGACCTTAACCGATTACCTGAACAGGCTGCGTATGGAGAAGGCACGGATGCTGCTTGGGCAGAGCGAGATTCCGGTCGCAGAGATCGCCGATTATGTGGGCATCAGCAGCAGGCAGTATTTTCATCTCCTGTTCAAAAAGTATACCGGCTGTACTCCGATCGAATACCGGAACTCGCTGGACCGCCATTCCTGGAGTGAGGAATAGATGAGTTTTTACTCTAAAGGTGAGGATTATTGACACTATGACGGCAAAGTGGTCATGATATTGGTTACGCTTCCCGCAGCCTCCTTGCTACAATGGACAGGAACCCACTATTCTTTACCGGAGGATGATAACGATGTCTTTTAAAGTAACCTTTATCGGGGCGGGCAGTATCGGATTTACACGCGGGCTGCTGCGCGACCTGCTGACAGTACCGGAATTCCGTAATATTGAAGTCTCATTCATGGATATAAACAGCCATAATCTGCAGATGGTCACCGAGCTGTGCCAGCGGGATATTAAGGAGAACGGCCTGGACATTATGATCGCTCCCACCACGGACCGGAGAGAAGCGCTGAAGGATGCCAGGTACGTATTTTGCACTATCCGCATGGGCGGCCTTGAGGCGTTCGCCACCGATGTGGATATTCCGCTGAAATACGGCGTGGACCAATGCGTAGGTGATACGCTGTGTGCTGGAGGGATCATGTACGGACAGCGCGGTATTGCCGAGATGCTGGAGATCTGCCGGGATATCCGGGAGACGGCTGCGCCGGATGTGCTACTACTGAATTACTCGAATCCAATGGCCATGCTCACCTGGGCCTGCAATAAATATGGCGGTGTGCGGACCATCGGACTCTGCCATGGTGTACAGCACGGACATCATCAGATCGCCGAAGTCTACGGGCTGGAGAAGTCGCAGGTGGATATTATCTGCGCCGGAATCAATCACCAGACCTGGTACATCTCTGCGAAGCATGAGGGCAAGGATCTGACGGCCGGATTGCTGGAGGCCTTCGAGCAGCATCCGGAATTCAGCCGCACCGAGAAGGTGCGGATCGATATGCTCCGGCGCTTCGGCTACTACAGCACGGAGTCGAACGGACATCTGAGTGAATATGTTCCCTGGTACCGCAAACGCAGCGGCGAGATTCTGGACTGGATCGATCTGGGCAGCTGGATCAACGGCGAGACAGGCGGATACCTGCGGGTCTGCACAGAAGGCCGCAACTGGTTCGAAACGGACTTCCCGAACTGGATGAAGGAACCGGCTCTGGAGTATACCCGGGAGAACCGTGGCGAGGAGCATGGCTCCTATATAATAGAAGGACTTGAGACGGGCCGCGTATACAGAGGGCATTTCAATATGGTGAATAACGGGGTCATCTCCAATCTGCCGGATGATGCCATTATTGAAGCTCCGGGGTATGTAGACCGCAACGGTATCTCGATGCCGCTGGTCGGCGACCTGCCGCTGGGCCCGGCGGCTGTCTGCAATGTAAGTATCTCCGTGCAGCGGCTGGCCGTGGAAGCAGCCGTGCATGGCGATGACAAGCTGCTGCGCCAGGCCTTCATGATGGACCCGTTGGTCGGTGCGGTATGTAATCCGAAGGAGATCTGGCAGATGGTGGATGAGATGCTGGTTGCCGGAGAGCCTTGGCTGCCGCAGTACGGTGCGGCTATAGCTGAAGCGAAGGAACGCCTCGCTTCCGGTAATCTGATCCCGACGAATGCCGGCAACGAAGGCGCTGCCCGGCTGAAGGTGAAGACGGTGGACGAGATGATGCAGGACCGTGAGGCCGCGAACAAAAACGCGGGGGAGTCCGATAAGGGCAAGGATAGAGAGAAGGTGCACTAAATAAGTTACTCCGGCCGGAAGCAGCCCGTTTTGCTTCCGGTTTTTTGTTGATGTTCGGGGACATGAAGTTCACACAAATTAGATTGAAGCCGGAAATGAAAAATTGGGGGGAGTGGCGGAAGTGGGGGAGTGGGGGGAGTGGCGGGAGAGGTGGGAGAGGTGGGGAAAAGCTGAAGAAGCGGGAGAGGCGGTAGTGGTGGATGTGACGGATGTGGCGGAAGTGAGGGAGTTACTGGTGCAGATGGCGTAGTCGGAATGAAGCGGACTGAGAAGACGCTATTTTGACCAAAAGCCTCATATTGCCGCTGATTCGGACTGAGATTCCGTTGTCTTGTTCAAATGGGCCACAAATGAAGCCTGATCGGACAATTAACGGAATCTCAGTCCGCTTGGCCCGCGAATCTGCCCAATCTGACGGAATAGCGGAATCTCAGTCCTTTTCACAGACTGAATGGAGCCGGAGTGGGGTAAACGCGCCGTTGGAACGCCCCGCCAACGCCCAAATCGTCACCGCAGAACGCTCCGCGGAGTCCTAAGGCTCACTCCCGGACCAGCTTGTCATTTTGCAGCTTGGTAATCTTGCGGCGGATAGGCATACTTATTGAAATGAAGAACAGGGCCAGAACGATGAGCAGCAGGCCCATGATAAGGTTGATTCTGATGAGGGCGGTGGGATTGTTCACAAACATCAGGGATATATTAAAGACGCCAATGATCAGCTCCACCACCGCGAGCGAAATCCATAACCGGTATATTCTCTGATAATGCTTGATTTTGGAATCGGTATCCGAATAGATGGTGAAGGCACCCTCCGCTGCTTTTCTTCGAAAGATCACCCAGCGCGGGTTGACATATACAGTTTTGCCCGATGGCTTTTTGCCGGCTGGCACACGCTCGGCTCCGGTCTCCTCCATAAACTGCAGGTATTCGGCAGACTTGGCTTTCTTCGGATCTTCCTCCAGCAGCTCCAGCCGGTAGATGTATTCCCCCGGGGCGCTCTCTTCAAAAACATAACGGGCCCAGGAGTATTCAACAAGCGCAAGACCTTTGGCGGACATGTCATTCAGCCACTGCTCTTCCTTCTCAAAATCCGCGAAATATTTGCGTATCACATGACTCATTCCGGTTCGCCTCCTATTAGCTTTCTTCCATTCGACAGCAGTTCGTCAAGCCTGGTCATTTCGCTCAGCAGTGCAGATCTGCCTGACTCCGTAATCCGGTACTCCTTCTTGCGGGAATCCTGCCCGCCCGCCAGCGGCTCAATCCAGCCCCGCTCCACCAGCGTGCCAAGCGCGCCATACAGCGTGCCGGCGCCAAGCTCCACGCGCCCGTTACTCAGCAGCTTCACATTCTGCATAATTCCGTAGCCGTGCATCGGGGTGAACAGTGACAGAAGAATATAATATACGCCTTCTGTCAGCGCCCCGTATTCATTGCTTCCTGACAAATGCCTCACCTGCCTTAGTCTAGTATTAACGGATCGTTGCATCAACTGACGTTATAGCAATCGCCGTTACATCGTCTGACGCTATATCGTCAACCGATATACATATTATATCGGTAGCCGATATATCAGTCAATAGGATTTTGCGGAAAATACAAAAGCAAAAAGCAAAAAGCAAAAAGCAAAAAGCAAAAAGCAAAAAGCATCCCCTTGCGATGGATGAAAAGCTCGCAAGGGGATGCTTTTTGGCCTGGATAGCAGACGGAGGGGGAACAATGCCGAAATAAGCATCCTGCATGACGTTGATCATTCTTGTTGCTGTAAGCCACGGGAAACACCTCAGCTTAAGCACCGGTTGTTTTTTTACCGAAAAACGTCTTCAGCGCCTGATAGACTTCCTTCTTATCCTTAATGACATAATGCATGAACTGCTCCTGCTTCAGGTGGCGGTAGGCGGACATCAGTGTGCTGCTGCGGTTGTACTGGTTCACCTCGCCATAGCCGAACATGTTGCTGCGCTTCAGGAGTTCCCCGATCAGCTTGACGCAGCGTTCATTGTCGGAGGTCAGGTTGTCGCCATCCGAGAAATGGAAGGGGTAAATGTTGTATTTGGCCGGAGGATAGCGGCTGTCGATAATCTCCAGTGCCTTCTGGTAAGCCGAGGAGCAGATGGTGCCGCCGCTCTCGCCGCGCGTGAAGAAGTCCTGCTCGCTGACCTCTTTGGCCTCGGTATGATGGGCCAGGAATACAATGTCCACCTTCTCATACTGGCGGCGCAGAAAGCGGGTCATCCAGAAGAAGAAGCTGCGTGCGCAGTATTTTTCAAAAGTGCCCATGGAGCCTGAGGTGTCCATCATCGCAATAATTACGGCATTGGAATGGGGAACCGTAATGTCATCCCATGTTTTGTAGCGCAGATCGTCCGGGCTGATGCTGTGAATTCCCGGATTCCCGCTGCTGGCGTTGCGCCGGAGATTCTCCATCAGTGTGCGTTTTTTGTCTATGTTCGACATCATGCCTTTTTTGCGGATATCGTTGAAGACGATGGACTTAACCTCGATTTCTTCCTTGTCCTTCGGCTTCAGGTGGGGAAGCTCCATATCCTGGAACAGAATATCCTCCAGATCCTCAATATCCACTTCGGCTTCGACGGTATCCTGCCCGGGCTGATCCCCCGCCTTGTCACCTTTGCCCGGCTGGGCGGACTGCGAATCGCGGCCGAGCACATCGCCTACCTGACTCTCCCCGTCCCCCTGGCCGACATGCTTCTGCTTGCGAAAATTATAGATAATCCGGTATTCATCCAGACTGCGGATCGGCACCTTTACAATCTGCTTGCCGCCCGACAAAATAATGTTCTCCTCAGTAACGAGATCCGGCAGATTATCCTTAATGGCTTCTCTGACCTTTTGCTGGTGACGCTCCTGATCCTGATGGCCTTTGCGGTGAAGGGACCAGTCTTCTTTAGACACAACAAAGGCGTATGGACCGGTTGGCTGGGGCAAGGATGACCACCTCCCATGATTCTCTGAAATTGGTACAGGCTACGCTTGTGACGGGTGCGGCTGGTTGTAACTAAAGTATATTCATGGGGATGGGGGATATGTGAGCTGTATTATTCACTGATTTCCTCAATGTGCAGTTTATAGCTGTTCGAGCGGGCTTCGCCGGAGTATCTGCGTCCGTCTATCGTGAATAAATACAGGGCGGTCGAGGATCCCTGAAGCGATGTGCCCATATAATCAAGGTTGATTTTCACAAAATAAGTGAGGGTGACGGTCTGCCCGGGCTGCAGTGTTCCCAGTGCCACAGTTCCGCTGTACGGGGTTTCGGGTACAGTGATGGCGCTGATGGTAACGATATCCGGATCAATTACTGCTCCTTGCGGCACAATCCGGACCACAGAGACTTCTGCCGGATAATTCCCGCTGTTGGTGACAAGGGTCCGGAATTCGGCAATGCTTCCAGGCTCGACAACCGGCGGCTCCCCTTGCATTTGAATGGAGACGATTGGCGAGAACAGCAGCGTAGTCACAGCGTTGGTCCGGGCGATCTGCCGGACATTGCGTCCATCCGGAAGGGTGAACGTGTATTGGACACTGCCCTGGTTCTGGATGGCCGGAGTCTGGCGGACATCGGTAGCGCCCGGAATGGATACGAGACAATCAACCCTTACCGCCGAGCCTGCTCTTACCGTTCCGAGCGGAATGCCGTCCGCGGGCCGTATTCCCTTCCGGGGAACACCGTCAATATGGATGCTATCCCAGATGAATAGAACATTTGCCGGAATGAAGTCGGTCAACAGAGCCTCTACAGCCAGGTTTCCGTTGTTGCGCACGGTGAACTCATACCGCAGATTATCGCCGGGAGCGGCACTGTAGAGATCTACCTTCAAGCTGGCGGATACTCCCGGCTGGACGACCGTTATGAGTACTGTATTGCTCTCAGCGGTATTCCTGCTGTCATTGACCTCATAGGTGACCACCGCCTTCGCCGGCAATACCGGGTCCGGAGGGATTGCAGCCACCCGCACACGGAAGGAAATCTCGGCAGCCGAGCCTGTACTCAAGGAACCCAGCCTGATGCCAAGGGCCGGGTCGGCCTCGGGCTGGTAGACCCCGCCTGCAATAACGCTGCCGGGGATGAATATAGCACCTTCCGCAACCAGAATGGTGGCGATAACCCCGGCCAGCGGCCGGGTACCTTCATTTCTGAGCTGCAGTGTATACGTCACGGCATCGCCGACAAAGGTAGTGGGTGTGCTGGCAGAGAGAAGCGTGGACAACTGATAAGAGAGCAGGGAGACAGTCACCGGGTTGGAGCGGACCTCCCCGCGCACCGTTCTTCCTTCGGGTGTGGAGAAGGAATAGGTGCCGACTGCCCTGTTGTGCAAGGCCAGAGAAGGCGGGAGCGATACTACAATGACCTGGAAGGCGATCATAACTCCGGAATGCGGAGAGAGTGTGCCTACCGGTATACCGGTAGACGGAGTGACCCCCGGAAGGGGGACTCCGTCTCTAAGCACACTGTTGACAATAAAGGATACACCCGCAGGAAGGACATCAACGATGGTGAGCAGTGCGGGCGTATTGCCGCTGTTCTTGGCGAATACGGTGTAGACGAGCGTCTCCCCCAGGGAGGCGCTCGTGTGATCCGTAAGCTTGAGAAGGGATAGAACAGGGCCCACGACGGGAGTATTGACGGTATTGGAATAGGTAATGGCGTTAATACCCTCTGCCGAGCTGAATAGTACCATGGACTGGTTGCTTACGACAGGTTGAAGCCGTGAGCCTTCTGTCATATTACAATGACCTGAACCTGGAAGGTTACTGTAGTGGACGCACCGGCGGCAATCGTGCCGATGACTACACCGGCAGCCGGGTTCGCACCCGGGCGGAAGACTCCGTCTACGGCAACACTGCCAACGACAAATTGGCTGCCTGCCGGAATCGGGTCAACCAGTACAACATTGTTGACGGGAACGATGCCGTTGTTGGTCACAACAATGGTATAGGTAATAATGTCGCCTACTACCGCATCGATTGCAGGAGTGCTCTTGACTGCTGTTACGTCCGGTGAAGAGACAGGGATAATCAGTGTATTCGACAGTGCAGAACCTGAGAGCAGACGGCCATCCGGCGGTGTGAAGGTGAAGGTGGCGGCGGCCTGGTTCACGAGCTGCTGCGGAGAAGGCAGGGAAGCTACCGTGACCTGCAGGGTGACTGTCACGAGGACTGTAGCTCCGGCTGCGATGGTGCCGAGATTAATTCCGGTAGCCGGGTCTGCACCCGGAACAGGCTGGCCGTTGACCAGTACGCTGTTCGGAATGAATACAGCTCCCGGCGGGATAGAGTCTGTTAAGGTTACGACAGCTGGCAGATTGCCTGAATTGGTAACGTTGAAGGAATAGGTCACGGTATCTCCAACCGTCGCATTGGCCGTATCCGCAGCTTTTAGAATGCCGATGATCGGCTGGAATACCGGAGTAATGAGATTGTTGGAATAAGATGCGCCAGAGAAAGCACCGGAAGTGAAGCTTACCGAAGCCTGGTTGTTCAGGATGGCCGGATTAGGCAGGGAGTTGACCAGAATATTGAATGTAACCAGGACCGTCGCGCCCGGGGCCACTGTTGCCAGTGAAATACCGTTGGCCGGATTCGCTCCCGGCAGCGGAGTACCGTCCACAACTACGCTTCCGGCAACAAAGGTAGAGCCTGCCGGAATCGGGTCGCTCAGTACAACATTATTGATCGGCGCTATGCCGCTGTTGGTAACGCTAATGCTGTATGGAACGGTATCTCCCACAACTGCATCGGTTACAGTAGTGCTTTTGACAACGAGTACATTTGGCGATGATACCGAAATCTGATTGATGTTCGAGCTGGCCGACTGGTTGAAGGTCCGTCCGTCAGGAAGCGTATAGCTGAAGGCGATGATGGCCTGGTTGTTGAGCTGCTGGCTGGCCGGCAGTGTAGTAATGACGACAGAGAATGTTACCGCCAGCGATGCACCTGCAGCAACCGAACCCAGAGGGATTCCGGTGGCGGGATCAGCACCCGGTGCCGGGAAGCCGTTGATCAGCACGCTGTTAGGAACAAGCGTTGTACCTGCAGGAATCGTATCGGTCAGAGTGGCAGCCGCCGCATAGTTCCCCGAATTGCTGACATTGACAGTATAAGTAATGGTGTCTCCAACGGTTGCATTTACAGAGTTTGAGCTTTTGGCTGCCGCAATAATCGGCTGGAAGACCGGAGTGGTTACAATGTTCGAGAAGGCAACACTGGACAGTGCCCCGGAAGTGAAGCTGACCGATGACTGATTGTTAAGCACTCCCGAAACAGGGAGGGACGTTACTGTCACACTGAAAACTACAGTTACTGAAGCGCCTGGAGCGATGCTGCCTATTGTTACCCCGGTAGAAGGTGAAGCAGCCGGACGAGGGACGCCGTCCACCACTACACTGCCGGGAATAAAGGCCGTTCCTGCAGGTAAGGCATCTGTAAATACGACATTGTTAACGGTAGCGATCCCGTTATTGGTCAGACTGACCGAATACGTAATCGTATCGCCAACATTGGTAGCGGTGGTTGTGGTCGTTTTGACGACCGCGAGATTCGGATTCGAGACAGGGATGGTCAGTGTGTTGGTGAGCGCCGATCCGCCAAGGGTTCTTCCGTCAGGCAAGGTGAAGCTGTAGGCCACCGTTCCCTGATTAACCAGTGTTTGCGGTGTAGGCATTGAAGTGATCACCACCGAGAATGAGACAGCGACGGTTGCTCCGGCGGCGATAGTTCCAGCGGCAATTCCGGTGGTGGGGTTGGCCTGCGGCAGAGGCAGCCCGTTGATCAGAACACTGTTTTCCTCAAAAGTAGTCCCGGCTGGGATGTTGTCCGTTACTGTCAGACTAGCTGCGTAGTTGCCTGTATTGCTGACAGTTATAGTGTAGGTCACTGTATCGCCCACCGTTGCGTTCGCGGTGTTGGCGGTTTTGACAGCGGCGATATTCGGCTGGAAGACGGGGACCGCCACAGGGTTAGAGAAGGTGGAGCCTGTAAAGACACCTGAAGTGTAAGTTACCGAAGCCTGATTATTTATTGAGGCATTAGCTGGTACGGATGTTACCGTGACACTATAGGAGACTACGGAAGATGCACCGGATGCAAGCGTGCCGATTGAAATTCCGGAAGCCGGGTTGGCATTTGGAAATGGCACGCCATTTACAGATACGCTGCCCGGCACGAAGGCTGTCCCATCGGGCGTTGGATCGCTAAGCACTACATTATTAACCGGGTCTATTCCGTTGTTCGTGATGCTTACGGAATAGGCGATAGTATCGCCGATTGCCACCGAGGTTGAAGTCGTGCTCTTAACAACCGCCAGATTAGGAGCGGAGACAGCGATCGTTACAGTGTTGGAGACGGCACTTCCGTTCAGCAGCCGCCCGTCCGGCGGCGTGAAGGTGTAGGTGGAAGCCGCCTGATTCACAAGCTGCTGCGGTGATGGCAGGGAGACAATGAAGACGGTGAAGCTGACAGACACACTGGCGCCGGGATCGACAACCCCGACAGCAATGCCTGTATCCGGTGCTGCGCCCGGCTGAGGGAAGCCGCCGACAATGACGCTGTTCGGATCAAAAACGGTGCCGGCCGGAATATTGTCGGTTAACGTTACATTGGCCGCAACATTGCCGGCATTGCTGACAAGGATGGTATAGATGACCGTGTCGCCGACTGTGGCGTTCAGGTCATTGGCGCTTTTGGCAAGCGTGATCTGCGGCTGCGTTACCGGTGTGGTAGTGACGTTGGAAGATGAAGAGCCGGAGAAGACCCCGGAGGTGAAACTGACGGTTGACTGGTTATTGACCTGTGAAGGAATCGGCATTGTTATCCTCACCTCGAATGTTACGGCAACTGTTGCCCCTGGGCCCAGACTGCCGATTGGAATGCCGGCGGACGGAACTGCCAGCGGCTGGGAGACGCCGCCTACAATTACGGTTCCGGGAATGAAAGCCGCATTCTCAGGCAGAGGATCGCTGAGAATGATATTGCTGACAGATGTAATACTGTTGTTGGTCAGCACGGAGGTGAACGTAAGAATGTCGCCGGTCACGGCATCGATGGCATTCACGCTTTTGACAACACTGACATTGGGGGCAGAGACGGGAACAGTCAAAGCGTTCGATACGGTATTTCCGCCGAGCTGCCGTCCGTCCGGCAGCGTGAAGGTATAGGAGGCGGCCGCTGAATTGACCAGCTGCTGGTTCGGCGGCAGTGACGTAACGGTAACCAGAAAACTGACGGTGACGCTGTCTCCGGGAGCAAGCGGGCCTACCGGAATTCCGGTCAGCGGGCTGAAGCCGGGCAGCGGCGTTCCGCCTACGCTAACACTGTTGGTCTCGAAGACCGTTTGCGGCGGCAGAATGTCGGTCAGATTCAGGGTTGCGGCAATATTGCCGGTATTGCTGGCGAATATGGAGAAGGAGAGCAGACTGCCCACCGATGCTTGTGCAGGGCTGGAGCTTTTGACTAGCCCAATCACCGGGGTGAAGACTGGAGTAAGTATAGTGTTCGAAAGAGCTGTTCCGCCGAATGCACCCGCTGTGAAAGAAGCGCTCGCCCGGTTATTCAGCTGAGGCGGGCTTGGAACAGAAGTGGCGTTGACCTGGAAGACTACAATACTCGTTGCTCCGGCAGCAAGCGTACCCAGGGCGATCCCGGCATTCGGATTCGCAGACGGTACAGCAGCCCCGTTCACCGTGACGGTTCCCCCTACAAAGGCGCTCCCGGCAGGGGAGGGATCGGACAGAACGACATTGTTAACCGCCACACCGCTGGGGTTGGATACCGACACGGTGTAGGTGAGATATTCACCTACTGCTATAGCGGTGACATTGGCGCTCTTAAGCAGCATGATGTTAGGTGCAGATACCGGAATGGTAACCGTGTTCGACACACTTCCGCCGGACAGGGCACGTCCGCTGGGCAGCTGGTACGTATAGCTGCTGCTTCCCTGGTCGGTCAAGGTTGCCGGAGAAGGCAGAGATTGAACCGAAGTCAGAAAAGTCACAGTAAAGCTTGCCCCGGGTGCTACGGACCCCAGCGGGATTCCGCTAACGGGTGAGTCTGCCGGGCGGACAACGCCATTCACCATAACACTTCCGGCAACGAAGACGGACCCGGCCGGAATAGTGTCGGTCAAGCTCACCGTTGCTGCGAGGTTGCCTGTGTTCCTCACCAGCAGCGTATACTGCACATTGCCCCCGACCGTCGCGCTGCCCGGACTCGCGCTTTTGACAATACCGATTACGGGTTGATATACAGGGGTTAGGGTTGTATTCGACTGGGTGATTGCATTAAATGCTCCCGAGCTGTACGAAGCGGACGACTGGTTGGAGAGCTGGCTGCTTCCCGGCACGGAGGTGACATTCACCTGGAACGTAACGGTTACGCTGGCCCCCGGAGCGATGGTTCCGATGGTAATCCCGGAAGCCGGATCAGCAGTCGGCCGCGCACTCCCGGCTACAACGACACTTCCGGGTACGAAGGTGCTGCCGGCGGGTACCGGATCAGAAAGGACGACATTCGTGACTGCAACAATTCCGTTGTTAGTGACTACTGATGTATACAGCAGGGTGTCGCCTACGGCAACATCCGGGAAGCTGGCGCTTTTGACGATGGCGACACTTGGCAGCCTCACCGGTATGGTCAGCGTATTGGAGGCTGCCGTGCCGGAAACGGTCCGGCCGTCGGGAACGATAAAGGTATAGGCTGCCGTGGCCTGATCGACCAGCTGCGGAGGCGAGGGCAGACTGTTTACCAGTACACGAAATTGCACAGTTGAGGTTGCACCGGCAGCAATGGTGCCGATAGGAATGCCGGCGGCGGGATTACCTGCTACCGGAGTACCGTTGACCGTAAAGCTTCCCGGAACATAGGTGCTGCCCGCAGGAATGTTGTCAGTAAGCGTAGTTGTGGCGCCGATGTTGCCGGTGTTAGCAATCTGCAGCGTATAGAGAATCTGATCACCGACGGTGGCGTTGGTCGTATTGGCGCTTTTGACGATGCCAAGAACCGGAGAATAGACCGGCAGCGAGCTTGTATTGGATGGAATAACCCCGCTTACAATCGGGCCGCCGGCCACACTTTGGAAGGTGAACGCGGCATTGGCTGTATTGGCGACAATTTGCGGGTTTGGCAAGGATGTGACCCTGGCTTGATATGTAATCGTGATTGAAGTACCCAGAGCCAGAGAGCCGAGAGGGATGCCTGAGGTAATGTCAAAAGTCGGCCTGGCAACACCGGCTACGACCACGGTTCCTGCAACAAAGGTAAGACCCGCCGGCAATGTGTCTGATAGTACAACACTTGCGGCACTTGCTGTACCGGTATTGCTGACGGTAACGGTGTACGTGACCAGATCACCAACGATTGTACCGGCGACATTGGAAGCCTTGGTTAATGAGATTCTGGGTGCATTGATATCAATCTGCAACCCGTTAGCGTTAACCACGTAGGCATCGCCCGACGTAGTCAGTGTCAGCAAAGCCGAGGACTGATTGTTAACCAGGCGCGCGCCAACATCCACGTTCGTGATATCCCAGCCCTGCCGGCCGCCGACAATGTTGGAGCCGGGACTGCCGTTAGTCTGGTTACGGTTTCCGAACGTGCCGGTGGTATTCAGGTTGCCGGTATCATTATTGATCTGTGAAGCGAAGAAGTTGTTCGCAAAGTTGTTTGGGCCTGACAAAGCGACCTGGGTCGCAGGGGTAGGCCCGAAGAGCGCCTGATCCCCTGAACGGTTGGCATCTCCTTCCTGGGCACTGAACATGATGCGGCCGCCGAGTGCTCCTGTGACAGGTGTGGCAAATCCGGTAATTGTTGTGACAACCGGGGCAGAGGTGGACTGGACAAGTACGGCCCCCGCCCGCAGAGACATGTTGCGGAAAGGGAGTGACGGATTCTGGTAGATGACAGCGAGCGTCCACCCCGCATGATTGGCAGTAGCATCACCGTTGATAACGATGGTGCCGACTACGCCTCCGGTGATATAGGTTCCGGCTCCAGAGGCTTGAATAATGCTTGTCACATTGGCGGAACGGACATACGCGAGCGCTCCGCCTCCCAGATCTACGGAATTGGCAGTGGCTGCGTCGGGGGACACGCTGACCGTGTTGCCGAGCGGTGTTATGAAAGAAACGGGATTGTTGATCGCCGCACTGAGGTTGACGTTCCCGTTAACATAGGAACCGCCCCAGATCAGTTCTGCATACAGGACCGTGCTTCCCGCCGGAAGCACCAGGACCGCTGCTGAACTGTTGCTCAGGTACAGATTTGTAGTGCCAGCAGGATAAGTGCCGAATATGGAGGCTGTATTTACCGTGGAGAAGGCCCCGATACTATCCTGGGTACCCGGAACCCCAAGCGTTTCGGACCGGCTTAACCCCAATGTATTACCTGTAAAAGTAATGGCACCTGTTGCATTAACCGTAGACCGAACGACTAGAGGAATGATTTTCACCTCCTTTTGGGAGTGCTGAATACAAATAGGAAGACAACGAAAAAAAGCAGACCGACTCCTGCTTGAGGTCGATGTGCCATCTTTCTTGTGTGGTATTAGCCTATGTGCGGTGCCGGGCATTATTGTATGTCCATTTGCGATTCTTTTTCATTAATTATGTCTGTTCTGCGACCGGAGCCGGCGGTCGAACAGCGCGCGCGGTTCTGGATAGACTTTTCTGCTCATTGCTTCCAGCTCTTCCCGGCTGATCTCCTGCTTAATTACGGCAAAATGATACATGATTTCATGGACGACGTTGGACTGCAGCGTCTTGAGCACCTCCAGTTCCTCCGTCTCATAGAGCGAGTCGTCAAAAGGATACTGATAGAACAGCTCCATCCGCAGCAGTCTGAAATCGAACGGCGGCGCAGGGGCCGGATAGTCTGGAATCTCCGGCGAGATTGGGCTGAGCGAAGGCTGAAAAAAGCTGCCGGTCAGATAACGGGGTGTATATTCGTCAAACTTCTGTTTGAACATAGGGTTGGAGATATGCGGGAAACTATGGGCATAGGGTGAGAGAATGCAGACAACCGCTTTATGCGTGCTGATTCTGTGAATCTCGGACAATGCTGCAAACAAGTCGTTTACATAGGGCATTACCCGGCTGGCCATCACGAATTCGGCGGTATTATCAGGCAGGGGAATGCCCTCGCAAATATCGCAGACAATATCCACACCGGGGTATAACTTGCGGTCGATTCCCAGATAACCGGATTCTTTGCCGGGACCGCAGCCGATATCGATTCTCAGGGGAAATCACTCCTTCAAGGTGCTGAATAAGGCTCTCCATCATTGTATTAAATCTGCGGTTCTGTGCGTACGGCGGATGCCCAGCCCCGTCCGGCAAGTTTATGCCCCCCGGCCTTTGGGGTAATCGTTAATAAGGTAAGCAGCAGACTCAGGGCTTACCGTGAGATATGGAGGAGGTAAGGCTATGAGATCACAACGTTCGCTGCCTGCTATTGCAGCAGTCGCTGTACTAATGCTGGCCTTAACCGCCTGCGGCGGGAATCATCCGGCTGAAGCGCCGGGACTACCGTCAGCGGGCCCGACATCTGCACCTGTAGAGAGCGCAGCTGCGCCGAGCCCCAGCCCTGCTCTCCCGCCAAGTCCGACCGGAGCTGCAGAGGCACAGGTTATTCAGGGATCCGGTGTGTATATCGGACAGATTGATAATCATTCCGTAGAGATTGAGACTGAAGAAGGACCCACAGCCTTTGAGCTGGGTGCCGGCACGGAGGATGCGCCGGAGCTGCTTGAAATGGATGATGCCGTGGTTTTTGCGTATGTGGAAAAAGTGGTCGGAAGCGATGGGACCGCGGTCCAGCGTGTGTTGTCCAGCCTGTCCAAGGCAGAGGGCGGAGGGACCGCGCCGGCGGCCAGTGCGCTCCCGGATACTCGGACCTTCAGGCTGACACTGGAAGGGATGGAGGAAGAGAAGACGGCGGCACTTGCCGAAGGAGAAGGGTACTCCCTGTATGTATTTGATATCTTCAGCTTTGACGCAGCTAGCGGCAAGCTGGCGATGAAGGTAGACCCGGGGTATTACGCCGAAATTATCAAGCTTCCTGCCGATTTCAATCTGGATGCCATAGAGCAAGAGGGGAAGGCTGAGCTTGCGGCTACAGGCAAGGTTACGGCGCTTACCCGGGAAGAGCGGGACCGGCGGATGTCCGGCATCCGCTTGTATCTTACCGCAATGGGCTCTGGCCTGACCCGCCAGGTTGCAGTGAAGGAAGTTGACGGCCAAGGCTATCTCATCAAGCTGAACATTCCGCAGCGTGAAGCCTCGGAAGGCTTCGGGCCTCATGTGTATGCTTCACTGGATTCACTGGTTAATCAGTGAAGCACGGAGCAGCGAAGCGGCACCGCCAGCTTACAAGATAAGAATGTATAGGCTTCGCGCCATCCATTATCCTAATCTTTACCGCGGAAACGGTAGTGTCCTTATTAAAGGGGCGCTACCGTTTTCGCTTGCCTGCGGCATGATTTAACCTCCAAAAGAATATTTTTTTGTAACCGGTTTGCGAGAAACTTTTACCCGTGATCTTACGTCAAAGAGTTAGAAATATATGAGATTTTTTTCCTATCTGGGAGGATGAGTTTGTGAAGAAGTTATGGATTTCTATTGTAGTAGGGTTGTTGATAGTTCCGTTACTATTTCAATCCCAGGCCAAGGCGGCAGTCACACCAATCCGCATCATTATTGACGGAGTCCAGTTGTCTACGGATCAGCCTCCGGTAATGGTGAACGGACGGACGATGGTGCCGCTGCGTGCAATCTTCGAAGCCTTCAATGCCGCTATCAAGTGGGATCAGAAGACGCAGACCGTAACGGCGGTGCAGGAGGGTACAACGGTTATATTGAAGATCGGCTCCAAGACAGCTACGATTAATAATCAGTCTGTAAGCCTGGATGTGCCCGGTCAGAATTTGAAGGGCAGAACAATGGTTCCGACGCGGTTCGTAAGTGAAGCGCTGGGCCGGAAAGTGGGCTGGAATCAGACCACCAAGGTTGTGACGGTAACCACTCCGGTACCGGCCGGTGTTAATACTGCTCCGGTATCCGGCGTAACCACGCAGGATATCAGTGATTTCGGTGATGGACGCGACCTGCAGATCAGCTTCAACCGGGTGGCCAATGAGTCCCTGGTGGACCATTACCGCGTTCTGATCGTCAAGGCGGGGAATTCGCTTGATCTGTCGTCAGCACTTGCTGTACCTGCATCTAATTACTCCTCAGTTATGGTAACAGGCGCCAATCCTGTGATTAAACTGACAGCTGCTTCGAGAACGGCAGATGGAGAAGTAATTAAAAGCAGTCAAGGGTATATGGCTTATGTCCTTACGGTAGGCAAAGGAAGTAACATCAGCGCGCTTTCCGGCAGTTCTTCCACCCTTACTCTGACCAATAACATTGCACCGGTAATAAGCAATGTACAAGTGACCGATAATGGCGATTACGGTGACGGGCGCGATCTGTCTGTCAGCTTTAACAAGCTGGCAGATGAGACCAAGATAAGCTCTTACCGGATATTTGTGGTTAAAGCGGCTAACTATTCAGCCTTTAACCTGGCCAAAGCCAATTCTGTCGTCAGTGCCTATTACACACAAGTCACCAAGACAGGTGCTAATCTTGCCCAGATTCTTTCCTCAGGTGCCAGGGATACAGACGGAGCACTGATTCAGACAGGGGTAAGCTACCGGGTATTCGCCATGGCTGTTGACAGCAGCAATACCGCCAATAATGTGTTATCCGCTGCTTCGTCTCCGGTTACCCTGTCCAGCATCGGGATCTCGAGCCTGTATGTCACTGACGTTAACGACTATAATGACGGCCGTGACCTGAAGGTGTCCTTTACCCATGCCGCTGACGAAACGTATATCAGCCAGTACCGGATTCTGGTGGTGCCTACATCCTATTACAGCAGCTACAGCCTGTCTGAGGCGAATAATGTATCGGGAGCCAACTATACTGCTGTGAGCACTTCAGGTTCTTCTACCAGTCTAGTGCTGACCTCGTCCACCAGAGATGTGCGCGGGACGCTGCTGAAGAGCGGAATCAATTATAAAGTGTATATTTTATCTGTCAGAAACGGGATTAATGCAGGATCCAATATTCTTTCTCCTGCCTCTGCCGAAATTACGCTATGGAATGATTTCAGCATGAGTGCTGTGACTAACCTGAGTGTGACCGACGTTAACGATAATGGGGATGGCCGCGATCTGAGGGTGTCATTCACCCATGCGTCAGATGAGACTTATGTCAGCCAGTACCGGATTCTGGTGGTGCCAACATCCTATTACAGCAGCTTCAGCTTGTCTGACGCGAATAATGTATCAAGTGCAAATTATTCATCAGTAGGTACATCGGGCTCCACGACCAGCCAGGTATTAAGTTCCTCCGCCAGAGATGTGCGCGGGAATCTGCTTAAGAATGAGATCAGTTACCGGGTGTATGTATTATCCATTGGAAGCGGAAGTTACACAGGTTCAGGTGTACTTTCGTCAGCTTCATCGGTAATTACGTTATTGAATTCCTCAAGTGTGAGCACAGTTTCCGGCCTCGCTGTCAGCGATGTTACGGACTTCGGTGACGGCCGTGATCTGAAGGTGTCATTTACTCATGCTTCGGATGAAACCTACATCAGAGAGTACCGGATTCTGGTGGTGCCTACATCCTATTACAGCAGCTTCAGCTTGTCTGATGCGAATAATGTCTCCACGTACACTTCAGCAGGTACATCCGGCAATAGCACCAGCACAATTTTAGACTCCTCAGCCAGAGATGTGCGCGGTACTACAATCAAAGATGGAATCAGCTATAAAGTGTATGTGTTGTCCGTTGGAATTGCGAATTATGCAGGCCCGAACGTGTTGTCCGGAGAATCGTCAGTGATTACCCTGGCCGGCAAAACCCCACTCACCTCTGTTACGAATGTAACTTATAGTGTGGACAAAGGTAACCTTCTGATCGGCTTCACCAAATCATCGAACGAGGCTAATATCCTGGAATACCGGGTATACGTAGTCCCTTCCAAGCAAGGGTTTGGTGCAGCGGATGCGCTCGGAGTGCCGGCTTCACAGTATAAGGCGGTGGCTCCAAACGGATCGAATCCGACAGTTGCAGCTGCAGCCAGAGATGTGAACGGAAATGCAATTGCCAGCGGGATTAAATACAAGGTGTACGTTCTTGCCGTAGCCAATAATTATGGTGTGCAGAATGGCGGTCTTTCAGATTCAAGCGAGGAGTTTGAGCTATAACTGCCGATTCTAAGCTGTGAAAAAAGCTGAAAAACACAAACACAGCACGTCTCCAGTACATGGGGAGGTGCTGTGTTTTTTTGTAATTCGTTACGCCTGCCTAGGCAGCGCCTGCATTCACCAGAACCATGGAAATCAGCAGCATGAACACCAGCAGGATAACGGCGTTAATGATGGTCCCGAGGACTGCGAATACCTTACGGCGTCTGCGGAGCGTAAGCCCGACAATGCCGGTGACAGCTCCGATCACATTAACAGCAGCCAGGATCAGCACGGATAAGCCCAAATACATAATCGCTTCCGCTGAATCGGCAATCAGCTTATTATTCTCATTCATGATGGAGGAAGCCTGTGCACCAACATACACAAACGCAATTGCATAACCGACCAGAGTAAACAGAGCGATGACAAAAGAAGCGATGCCGGGGCCTGAGTGCTTGAAGTCGCGTTTGTTCTCCTGATACTCGTATGCTGGATCAGCAGGTATTGGCTGTTCTGATGAGCCCCATTCTGCGGGCCGGGGTGGTGCGGTTTCCGGTTTGGGTGGAGGATTATGGTCCATGGGCTGCACTCCTTGGGATAAAAGATTGATAGTATCACTTTTCCATAAGATGGCTCTAAAAGCAAGTATTACGGCAGAAATATCCGTAAATCCTGCTGCTGGAAATCAGCCCTGCGGATACGTTAAGATAGGAGGAGTTCAAGAGACAAAGGAGCTGTATATCCATGCAACGAAGATTGGTAGCCTGGGGAGCTGTGCTGGCTATGCTGTCCGTGGGAATCGGAGCGTTCGGCGCACATATGCTGAAGGCTGTAATCAGTGAAGAGTACCTGAAAGTGTACGAGACCGGTGTCCAGTATCATATGGTTCACGCACTGGCTCTGATCCTTATCGGCCTGGCAGCAGGCCAGTGGGGAGAGAGTGCCCGGCTTGCCTGGGCCGGCCGGCTGATTGGTGCCGGAATTATTCTGTTCTCCGGCAGCCTGTATATCCTCAGCACCTCCGGGATCAAAATTCTTGGAGCAATTACACCCATCGGCGGCGTATGCTTCCTTGCCGGCTGGATATGCTTTGCTGTGGAGGCTTTCTCGCGTAAGGACTAATAAACAAGCACCCGTTCCCGGAATCCCGGGCGGGTGCTTGTTTGGGCTTGCTTACAAGAATTCGTCGATTTCATTGAGATTGAAAGTGTACACCTGCTTCTCGTCAACATGGTACACGCTTAGCGAGTTAGCGCCTTCATCAAAGTTCAGAATACGGCAGGGCATCGATACCTGCTTCCCGTGCCGGTTCGCTCTCAGCCGGACCAGCTGGTTATTCTGAATATATTGCCTGATCTTGCCGAACACATCTGCCGGCGTTTCCGCGGGTGTGACAACTGGCGGTTTCTTGACGGGAGGTCTTTCAGCAGGCTTGTCCGCAGGCTTCTCTGGCAATTTCACTGAAACCGGCGCTGGAGTGTAAGATTCGTTTCTTAGAGCCAGCTTTGCCGAGCGCAGCAGAGTGTCTATAGTTCTTCCAAGCTCCAGACCGGAGTTAATGTTGAAATCTGTGATTTTATCGCTGTTATTCAACATTTCAAGTAAGTATTGCAGTGCAAGCGGGTTAGTACGGGCATTAATCAGGATATCGACATTGAAGAGATAGTTGCCGTCGGTGTGTTGTAGTTTCTTGTCCATTAATCCCCCAGCTTTATCGTTTAACACGATTCATCAAGTATTTATAAAGTATATAAACTATACCATTAAACAATCAAAATTTATATACCCTCCGGCAGAGAATTAAGGACTTATGACCCCTCTAATTTGTAAAGGAACTAGGACCATCGTCCACACGCAGCTGAAGCAGGACGCATAACTTAGATCGTGGAACGTGATAATAGGAGGTGCTGCAAATGGTAACATTGGAGCCTGTACAGGTGGGCGATTATGTCCTGGTCGGGGTTGAAGTGAAGCTGCCCAAAACTACGCTGCTCAGCATCAGCACAAGCCGTGGATATATCATGTGCGGGGCGCTGGATATAGGACTGCTCAATAATACGCTGAGTGACCGGCAGATTATTGCCGCACGGGCAGTAGGGGTACGCACATTGCCGCAGCTGCTGGCTGCCCCGCTGGAATCCGTTACAATAGAAGCGGAGAAGCTTGGCATCGTTCCGGGCATGACTGGGGCGGAAGCCCTGCTTCTGATGGTGTAAGACAGCAGACTGGATGCGTGTTCAGCAGGGGGCCGGTGGCCCTCTTTTTGTCTGAGGATAAGAATAATTATGTTGTTTCACATGTCCCGGAGCATAAGGCAAGGACTCTTGGCTCATCCTACGGGTTAGGACCGGAAGCGGCAGGACGCGGCGGGAAAAAAGCTGCTTGTCCCGTGTTCTCCTTTGTTTCGCCCTGCGGGCAGAAGGGTAAATGGAGAATAGACTAATGCATAGCCGGATGATGGACAAGCAGCCGGCAAAATATATGGATAAGGAAGGGATCAACTCATGGCTAAAGCATCAAACAAAGTAAATACCGCTTCATTGGAACAAGTACTTAACCGTCAGGTAGCTAACCTCAACGTTCTATATGTGAAAGTGCATAACTATCACTGGTATGTGAAAGGTGAGCAGTTCTTTGCCCTGCATGTGAAGTTTGAAGAACTGTACGATGATATCACGCTCAAAATGGACGAGGTTGCCGAGCGCCTGCTGAGTATCAAAGGCAGTCCTGCAGCGACGATGAAAGAATATTTGGAAATTGCCACTATTCAGGAAGCAACCGGCAAGGAAGATGCACGGGGGATGGTGCAGGCACTCATCGAAGATTTCGCTACAGTAGCGGAAGAATTGACTGAAGGCATCGAACTGGCGGAAGAAGTCAGCGATCAGCCGACTGCGGACCTGTTCATCAAGATCCGCACTGATCTTGAGAAGAATCAATGGATGCTGCGCTCTTTCCTGGGCTGAGTGATAGCTGGATAATCCTTGCTGTGTAAGTTTGAGACAAAAGTATAAACAAAGCCTCCCCTGGGATAATACCATGCGGGAGGCTTTGTTTATGCTACGAACTAAAGAAGAGAGTTCATATAATATTGCAGCAATGAATGTATTCAGTTCCAAGTGGAAATTCAGTAATAGTTGTATATTGGAGACAATTTCATAATTCCAAACCCTTGCTGGGAGCGGTTTTTTTGA
>NZ_JUEI01000079.1:0-40871 GCF_000802655.2 Paenibacillus sp. IHB B 3415
CTGCTACCCCTGCTACCCGCCCGCTCCCCCCAGCAGCCTGGGCAGCAGGGTCAGCAGCCGCTCGCGGGTCAGGGCGTCGCCGGAATTCCATTTGGCGCCGTCCAGCATATAGACGCGGCCCTCCTGTACGGCGGGCAGGCTGTTCCACAGCGGCGTCCGCAGCAGCTGCTCCATGGCTTCCCGCGAGTCTTCGCGCTCCGGGATGAGCATGAAGACGCGGTCCCCCGCGTAGCTGTGCAGCTTCGCCGGGTCCACCTCGCCGAAGCCAAGACCCTGGTCCAGCATGCCCTTAATCTCTGCCGTCGGCTGCAGGCCGCCGGGAGCATACAGGGCCGTGGACAGTCCGGTCATCGCCATAGCAAACAGGCGGTTGCCATGGTCATAGAACAGCGCGGAGGCGGTTTCTCCCGGATGGAGCCCCTCTGCGTACAGACGCTGCCACATGGCAGCGTTTTTGGCGTGGTAGGCCTCCAGCCAGGCTTCTGCTTCGCGCTGCCTGCCGAGCCACCCACCAAGTATCCGCAGCCGATGCTCGAGCGGCGCGAACGAATCGAAGGTGAGGGTCGGGGCGATACCGGAGACACGCGTATAGGCGCGCTCGTCCGAATTCGCGATAATAATCAGGTCAGGGTTGATTAACCGGGTCAGCTGCGGGTCCAGCGGGAAGCCGACATTGGCCAGATTCTTAACCCGGTGCTTATAGACGCTGTTCCGGGCGAAGGCCTCATCGCCTCCGGCCGGCTTGACTCCCAGCGCCAGCAAATCTCCCAGTGTCTCCCCGTGGTAGACAATCCGCTTCGGACGCTCCGGAATTTCCACCTCATGCCCCGTCCAATCCTTGACGGTAACTTTGCGCTGCTGGGCCTGGGCATACTGCCCGGGCGTGACTCCCGTCTTCTGCCGGAAGCGGCGGCTAAAGTAATATTCATCGGAGAAGCCCACCAGCCGGGCGATTTCGCGCAGCGGCTCGGCGGATTCCAGCAGATAGTTCTTGGAATGCCCGATGCGCAGATCGGTCAGATAATCGAGCGGCCGCTTGCCGGTCAGCTTCTGGAAGATAGGGGTGTATTGCCAGGGAGAGAGTTGTGCCAGCTCCGCAAGCTGCTTCACCGTAATGCTCTCCATATAATGATCCTGCAGGAATTGGATCGTACTCTCCACGGATTGCGCGGGACTGGGCAGCTGGCGGGTGGAGTAATTATGTTCAAACAGCAGGAGCAGCAGCTCCTGGAACTGCAGCTGCTGTCTGAAATACTGGAGTTCGTCCGCGCTGCCCTGGTTCGCAAGCAACTCTTCCGCGAGTCGGATTACCCGGGTGAAGGGGTGGGCGATTAGCTCTTTCCGGCCGGGCAGCAATTCAGCTGTATAGCAAGCAGGGGAATCTCCAGCCGTGATAGCGGCAAAGGATATCAAATAATAGTATAGTGTCATTTCCGCGTTATCCGTACTGTAGGAAGTTCCGGGGGACAGCAGACAACACTTGTCTGCATGTACTGAAAAGGCCGGCTGCTCCCCGATACAGAGCTCACCGCGGCCTCCGGTAAAGATTAGAAGTGTATGCTGACCGGCAGTCTGCACAGCGGACACAGTGTCGGCACTCTGGATTACCAGCTCAATGCCCCTTAGCTGAAACAACAGGGAACGGAGCGGAACTGCCGGCAGGGCCGGAGCCGCTGCAAGTGCGGGGGCAGGGGGGAGTCCCGGGTTCAGGGCATTCTGTCGCAAGGCTCGGCACTCCTTTCAGGGCAGTTGAATTTATATGTATATTGAGAACGATTATCAATAAACCTCATTGTATATAAAATAAAGCAGCTTATCAACATTAGTTGATAAGCTGCTTTTAATATTCGTCCTGTCTGCATGCGTAATCGTTACTTATTCAGCATGGCGGGGATTTCGCCCAGCAGCCATTCTCTGGTGGCGGCATCACTGGAGGTTTTCATGATGTCCTGTGTATAGACGTAACCGTTCTTAACGGCCGGCAGGCTTTTCCAGACTGCACTTTCCAGCAGCTTGTCGGTCGATGCCTTGGCTTCGTCAGCTACCGGCGTCAGAAGGAATATGCGGTCCCCTGCGTATTCCCGGATAACCTCCATCGAAATCTCCTGGAAGCCCATGTCGGCGTCAAGCACCTTTTGGATCGCCGGAGTAGGCTTGAATCCGTTCTCTCCATACAGTACCTGCGAAAGGCCGGTTGTAGCCATTACAAACAGTCTGTCGCCCGGATAGTAAGTGAAGACTGCGGCGGTTTCGCCTTCCTTCATGCCTGAAGCTTTAAGCTGGGCCCACATGGCGTCTTCCTGCGTCTGGTACTGGGCCAGCCAGGCTTCTGCTTCTGCCGTCTTGCCCAGGATACCGCCGATTTCCTGCATCCGTTCCTTCAGCGGGGCGAAGGTATCGAAGATAATGGTTGGAGCGATTTTGGACAAGGCATCGAAATCAGCCTCTTCAATTCCGGCATAGATGATCAGATCCGGCTGAAGCTCAAGCGTCTTCTCCAGGTTGATCGGGAAGCCGACATCTTCTACCCCGGTCAGTTTGTCCTTGAACACCTGGCCTTCAGCCATGGAGAGCGGATAGCCAATGGCCTGTACGCCCAGCGCAATCAGATCGCCGTAAGTTTCCCCGGAGTAGATGATCCGCTGAGGGTTCACAGGAATCTCAACCGTATGGCCTTTGTAATCGGTGTAAGAGCGTGTTGTGGCTGCCGGTTCTGCAGTAGCTTCTGCGGTTGGAGCAGAGGTTGCAGCGGTATTGCCGGCAGCTGTGTTAGCCGCAGCGTTGCCTTCATCATTCTTGGTGCTGCTGCAGGCGAGCAGTAAGGTGCTCATCAGGAAGATGATGCACAGGATAGCGAAAGGTTGTCTTGCCTTGTTCATTGTAAGTATGCCTCCCCATGTGTATATCGACTACCAATAATGATAATCATTCTCGTTGAAATCATCATAGAGGATAACTATCCATTACTCAATGGACAAAACCCAAAGCGGGAATCGAGTTTGTGCAAAAGAAGAATGGAGTATGTGCAAAGCCGGATATCCGTTGTGAATTTTCAGGTTTTAAAAAAAGAATGAGGCTATTCAGACTACATTCAGTTTGGGTTGTTATGATGCATTCAGCCTACCTCTTGAGCAGGGTGTTTTAGAGGTGTTCTTTTTCCGCGGATTGTGTAAATACATAGATGAATAATCGATTTATTACCGTTGTTATAAGAAAAAAATATAAGTCTTTAGTACCTGAATTTAAAGTCAGGATATGTCGATAAGAGATTCAAATCATAATTCAACAAGGAGGATAACAGATTGAAGAAAAACAGTTATTTCCGGTTTTTGCTGATGGCATTGCCGCTGCTTCTGGTATTGACTAACGGGGGATTGGCGCTGGCGGCCACCACTGTAACGGTCTCCAAAATTGTGCTGAATGCAAGTGAACTTACGCTCGCGGTGGAAGAGACTTCGGCTCTAACAGCTACTGCGGTCTATTCCGACAGCACATCAGGGGACGTGACGGTTAACAGTGACTGGTCCAGCGATAAGCCGGCGGTAGCCACCGTATACAACGGGATTGTGACGGCCAAGGCGGAAGGGACAGCTACGATTGTTGCGGTATTTACATATAGTGACGGCACGAAGTTTTCCCAGGCCGCAACGGTTACTGTAACCAAGAAGGTCAAAGCCCTGACGCAGAATGTCCAGAGCCTGGACCTCCGCAAAGCCGATTCGGGCAGCATTATTCTGACCGCAACGTATTCGGATAATACAACGGATGCCACGGTTGCGAACAAGGCAGTCTGGAGCACAAGCGATGCTGCGGTAGCTACCGTGGTAAACGGTGCAGTCAAAGGGATCTCCTCCGGGACTGCCACAATCACAGGCGTATACGGCAAAAAAACCATCACCGTCACAGCGAATGTAGAGGTAGCCAAGTGGATCGAAGCGGATCAGCCGGAGCTTGCGCTTTTGCTGAAAGAGAGCTCGGCTGTTAAGCTTACAGCTACTTTCCAGGATGGCACACAGGAGAATGTAACGTCCCTGGCCACCTGGTCCTCCAGTGATGAATCGGTTGCCGATGTCCTTAAGGGCGTCATTACCGGCTACAAGCAGGGAACGGCGGTCATCACCGCCAAATACGGCACCAAGACTACCACAGTAGAGGTGACGGTTGACCAGACCAGTAAACTGGTTGTGGATGATCAGAGTGTTTTTCTGAAGACGGAAGAAGCTCAGCAGCTTAAACTCACCGCAGTCTACCCGGATGGGACGACCAAAGATGTGACCAGCACCGCGGTCTGGAGTTCGAGCGATCCCAGTATTGCTTATGTATATAAAGGCAAGGTTTACGGCTATACAGCCGGAACGGCGACGATTACAGCAGCCTATGGCGACAAGTCTGTACAGGTGGATGTGGACGTTGCGGTGGCCCGGTATCTGGATCTGAGCGAAGAACAGCTTAGCCTGAAGACAAGCTCCACCCATGCGCTTACCCTGACGGCGACCTATGCCGATGGCAGCACCGAGGATGTCACTTCTAAGGCGGCATGGAGTTCGAGCGATGAGCTTGTTGCTTTTGTCAAAAAAGGATCCCTCACTACTTATAAATTGGCTGGAACCGCAACAATCTCTGCCGTCTACGGCACACTTGAAACCTCGACCCAGGTGGAAGTAGGAGCTGTAAGCAAACTGGTAGCCAGCGATGATAATGTATTCCTGCAGATCAGCGGTACGAAGCAGCTTGTGCTGACTGCCGTTGCAGGCGACGGGTCCTCATCGGATGTTACAAGCAGTGCGGTATGGACCACAAGCGATAAGAGCATCGCTCTGGTCAGCAAAGGCCTGATCACCGGTTATTCCGTAGGTACGGCGACCCTTACAGGAACTTATAATGGAGCGGCGGCCACGGTTACCGTTGATGTGGGAACAGCAAGACATCTGGCCTTAAGTGAAACCAGTCTGAATCTTGCGGTGGATGCTGCCAAGGTGCTTGTGCTCAAGGCGACTTTTGCGGACGGTACGGTAACCGATGTAACCAGCAAGGCAACCTGGACCTCCAGTGATGAAGCTGTGGCTTATGTGGATAAAGGAAATATTACAACCTACGCAGAAGGTAATGTAACGATAACGGCGGTCTATGGCGGGAAGACAGTCACTGCAACAGCTGCTGTAGGTAAAAGCAATAAGCTCAGCGTCGACAACGACAGCCTGAACCTGCGCCTGAACGGAACTCATCAGCTTGTGCTGACTGCCCTGGATGCAAGCGGCACTCCAAGCATAGTGACAGACAGCGCAGTCTGGACCACTGCTGATGAGAATATCGCTATCGTGACCAAAGGTCTGGTTACGGGCTACAAGTCCGGCAAAACTACAATTACCGCCGTTTATGGCGGCAAAACCCTCACCATTGCGGTGAGTGTCGAAACAGCTGCGCGCCTGAATCTTACGGTCAGCAAGCTGAATCTCGGCAAGGACCAGAGCAAAGCAGTAACGGCTATGGCCAGTTATGAAGACGGAACTTCACAGGATGTCACAGAGGATGCAGTGTGGAGTACGGATAATGCGGATGTAGCTGACGTTAGCAAAGGAACCATTACCGTCTATGCTACAGGCAGTGCTGTAATTGCGGTCTCTTACGGCGGCAAGACGGCAACGGTCAAAATCACGGCAGGCACACCGGACAAACTGTCGCTGCAGGCCACAACCATTGAACTGAAGGAAGACGAGACTTATCAGGCCGAGGCTACCGGCAGTTACAGCGATGGCAGCGACAAGACGATCACGAGTGAGGTGGAGTGGAGCTCCAGCGATGAGAAGATTGCCGAAGTTAAGGACGGTCTGATTACCGGCCTTTCTGTCGGTACAGCAGTGATTACCGCCAAAATAGGGACGGAGAAGGCCGCAATTACCGTGAATGTGGGCCTTGTGGATGAGCTGGCTGCCAATGTGAGCCTGATTACGATGTCTGCCGGAGACAAGGAGCAGATTACACTGACTGCCACGGATTCCGCCGGTGTAGAGAGTGATGTAACGGCGGATGCGGATTGGAGCTCAGCCAAGACTACAATTGCTACGGTCAAAAAAGGTCTTGTAACCGGAGTGCTGAAGGGCAAAACGGCGATCACCGCCTCCTATGGAGGGCAGAAAGTGACGGTCAATATTGAAGTGGATCAGATCACTGTCATCGAAGCATCGGTGACCAACCTGGCGATGAAATCCGGCGATACGGCAAAAATTACAGTGAGCATCACTTACAGCGACGGCAAAACCAAGGATGTGACGGACAAGGCGGAGTGGAAAAGCGGAAGCTATAAGATCGTCACAGTTACCGGCGGCTCGGTCAAGGCAGTGGCTTACGGCAAATCCTATGTGACGGCCAAATACGGCGGCAAAACCGTCAAAGTCCCCGTAACCGTTGATGTGCTGAAATATCTCGAGGTCAGCCAGATGAATCTTACGTTGAGCGTTGGCCAGTCTGTGCCGCTGGCGGCAACGGCTACTTTTGAGGACGGCAGTGAATCGGATGTGTCCAAGACGGCAGTCTGGGCTTCCGCCAAGGAGCTTGTAGCTACCGGCAAAAACGGGCTGATTAAGGCCAACAGTAAAGGTACTGCGAGCATATCCGTGAAATACGGCGGCAAAACCGTGAAGATAAAGGTCACTGTAAAATAACTTACTTACACTTGCCTCATTTTCCATTTTGGAGAATGAGGTGGTTTTTTGCGGATTTTTGTTATTAACATATTGATAATATCATTAAAGTCTGCTAAGATGTTGTTAATAACAAATTAATAATAACATTTAGTTAATATCAATTGCTAAAATAAACAACAGGAGGTAATGACCATGTTCGGATTCCGCTTCGTAAAGTTCCAGCCCAGTGAATATGTCCTTAAGGTGAAGAACGGTAAGGTAGTGCAGGAAGGTGTGGGACTTTCTTTCCATTATTACGTGCCTACGACCTCGGTTGTAGTGGTGCCGGTCTCTTCGATTGATGTACCGTTTATGTTCGAGGAAATTACGGCTGATTATCAGACGGTGACCGTGCAGGGGCAGCTGACCTACCGGATCGTGGATTACCGCAAGACTACGCAGATTCTTAACTATACCTATAATCTGCGGAAGAACACCTACCTCTCCGATGATCCGCACAAGCTGGCCCAGCGGGTGATCAATATCGCCAAAGTGCTGACCAAGAAGCAGCTCGGGCAGCTGCCGCTGAAGGAAGCCATTCAGTCGAGTGAACGTCTGGCTAAGACAATTAAGCTCGAAATCGGACAGAGTTCGGAGATAGAGAAGCTGGGCATCGAGCTGATGGGGCTGTCCATTCTGGCAATCGTGCCGAATAAGGAAACGCTGCGCGCGCTGGAGGCGCAGGCCCGGGAAGAGATTCTCCGCAGCGCCGACGATGCGCTCTATGAACGGCGTAATGCCTCGATTCAGCAGGAGCGGCGGGTGAAGGAGAATGAGCTGAATACGGAGATCGCCGTGGAGACGAAGAAACGGCAGATCCGCGCAGCGCCGACGATGCGCTCTATGAACGGCGTAATGCCTCGATTCAGCAGGAGCGGCGGGTGAAGGAGAATGAGCTGAATACGGAGATCGCCGTGGAGACGAAGAAACGGCAGATCCGCGAAACCCAGCTCGATGCCGAACGCTCGGTGAAGCAGAAGCAGAATGAGATGAAGGAGGAGCAGCTCAGCTTCGATACTGCGCTGGAGGAGAAAAAGCAGGAGCTGATTGAACTGACGGTGGCGAATCAGAGAGCAGAAGCGGATGCCAAGGCCTACGAGTTATCGGCGGTGATGAATTCGCTCCAGGGCGTAGCACCTGGTGTACTTCAGGCACTGACGAATGTAGGCATGAATCCGGATAAGCTGATTGCCATCGCGTTCCAGGAACTGGCTGAGAATGCCGGGAAGATCGGGCAGCTCAATATTACCCCGGATCTTTTGCAGGGAATTATGGCCGGATCGCCGGGTAACGGGGCGGGCGCGGCAAGAGGAGGCAACGGACGATGAGCAGCCCGGTATCCGAGAACAAGATTATTCTGATCAAGCGCAAGACGCGCCTGGAAGAACTGGTGGTCCGCTACAATACGATCCAGCAGGCCCAGTTCTATATTGAACGGCTGGGGGCCGATTTCAGCGATTATTTGAGCGAGGACTTCACTTACCGCAAGGCGGTAGAGGCTGCTGTAACCGAGCTGAGCGCGGTAGGCCGGCTGCAGCTTCTGGACCGGCAGCATGTGCCGAACTTTATTTTTGGAGAGCGGGATACAGTAGTGGTGCTGGGGCAGGACGGTCTGGTGGCCAATACACTGAAATACCTGCGGGAGCAGCCGCTGATCGGTGTGAATCCGGATCCGCAGCGCTGGGATGGTGTGCTGCTGCCCTTCACGGTTAAGGACCTGCGGCAGCTGGTGCCGGAGGTGCTCCGCAGCCAGCGGCAGGTGCGCGAGGTTACACTTGCCAGGGCAGAGCTGAACGACGGTCAGAGCCTGTACGGTGTCAACGATCTGTTCATCGGCCGCCGGACCCATGTCTCGGCCCGTTATCAGCTTGAACTGAACGGTACGCTGGAGCAGCAGTCCTCCAGCGGGATTATTGTCTCCACCGGCATGGGCTCCACCGGCTGGCTCAAAAGCGTTCTCGCCGGAGCAGCGGGAATTGTCAGCCAGGCGGCACAATGGCAGGCAGCGGAACGGGTGACGGTAAATGCGGGCTTGGAAGCACACGCGTCTGTACATGGGGGCAGACCGCAGGAAAGCGGTGCGGTGCTCAAGCTGGCCTGGGATCATCCGGAGCTCTACTTTACGGTACGGGAGCCTTTTCCCAGCCGGACGACTTCGGCCGATCTGGTATTCGGCAGGATCAACAGCCGCATGCCGCTGCGAATTACTTCGCAGATGCCGGAGGACGGGGTAATCTTCAGTGATGGAGTCGAGAGCGACTACCTGGAATTCAACTCCGGCGTAGAGGCAACGATTAGCCTCGCGGAGAAGAGGGGACGGCTTGTAGTCTAACATGCATATGTATGATGTCCAGGCGCGAAGCGCAGATACAAGGAAGGGGTTCTCCGCAGTGCCGCTGGTACGGCTGAGAGAACCCCTTTTGTCTTGAACCGCTTATTCCGGCTTATATTACTGCTGGAAGCTGCGTCCCTGATTCATCGGAGAACCGTAGGAATGGTTAGTCTGCATGGGTGTATGCAGCGGCTGCGGGTTAAATGAAGAGTTAATTGAAGAGTTAATTGGGCTATGCAGTGAATTTACCGGCTGGCTATTGGAAGTGAAGGACGGGCTGAAGGAAGAATTATATCCTCCAGAGCCTGTGCTGAAGCTTTGATTGCCAGAGTTACCAGTACTGAAGCTTGGGATTCCTGTATTAAAGCCCTGTTGTTCGGTATTGAATCTTTGAATACCACCTGTATTGTAGCCGGCAGTCGGAATCTGCTCCAGCTGTCTGATTAACTGCGAGACCTGCTGCAGCTGCTGCATAGCGGTCTGATGGCCCTGCAATGCCTGCTGAATCATCTGAATGGCCTTATTGCTGTGCTGGCTGAGCTCCTGCAATTTGGCGGCATGCTCCTGCTCCTGCTGCAGAAGCTGCTGATAATTCTGCGTGCCCTGCTGGGTCTGTGTCATTAGCTGCTGGATGATTTGCTCGCTTTGGCTGATCTGGCTGGAATGGTTTGAATTCAAAGTAAGTGGCCTCCTTGGCGGGTGCTGTAATGGTCATGCGGGCTTATTATCTCTGGCGGAGGCACTTAATATTCATCCTCATGAAACCGCACGCGAAGCATAGCTTGAACGGTTACAATTGTGCAAACTCTGCTTCAAATCCGCAGGGACGAGTTGATATGAATAGGTACAAGCTGCTGTGCAACTAATGCGGCAGACTGACGTCTATGTAGAAAAGAGTTTCCAGAATCACCCATAACCTGGAGGTGGGGCAACCATGAATCTGCGTGAGCGTATCAGCCTGACTACAACTTATGTTCCAAGGAGCATCAAGCTTATGCTTGTGTTCGCAGTGCTGTTCACAGCATGCTTCACAGGATCAGCCGCAGCAGCGTCATCATCATCCTCAGATCTGATTATTGTGAACAAAAAGACGAATAAGCTGGCCTATTTCAGCGCCGGTAAGCTGGAGAAGGTTTTTCCGGTCGCCACCGGCAAGACCCAGAGCCTGACGCCTGAAGGCAGCTTCAAAATTGTGGTCAAAATCAAGAACAGACCCTATTACAAAGAAAAGATTCCCGGTGGCGATCCGGCCAATCCGCTGGGCGACCGCTGGCTGGGACTGGAAGTGAACAACACCTACGGAACCACCTATGCCATTCATGGCAACAATAATGAGGCCTCCATCGGTAAATATGTCAGCGCCGGATGCATCCGGATGCATAATGAGGATATCCACTGGCTGTATCCAAGGGTAGCCAATAACACTCCCGTGATCATTACTAGTTCAGGACTTGATATGGCAAGCATCGCAGTGAAGAGCGGCTATTCCACCGGGCCGACAATGATTGCGGGCGTCTTTATCATCAATGGAGAAAAGCTGGAGGTTAAGGATTCTTTCCTGCTGGAGAATTCACGGGTATTCGTTCCGCTCCGCGAATCGGTTGCCCTGCTGGGCGGAACCTTGAAGCAGGAGGCGGGAACCGGAGCGCTTATCATCACTATAGGTGAGCACACCGCGGTCCATCAACCGCTTAGCGAAACAGCGAAGGTGAACGGCAAAACGGTGGCCATGCTGGCCTCGCGGAGCGTAAACGGGCGGTTGTATATTCCCTTAGGCAGCTTGACGCCGCTCTTTGGCCTTCCCGTCATATGGAATGCCAAAGAGGCGACTGCGGTGCTGTGAAGCGGCTAAACTAGAAGCTGCCAGATGAAGGTCTAACCGTAGCAATCACGCGCTGCATATATGTCATTGCGGCAGCTTGCTGCTATGCTGCAGCCGGCTGATTATGTTTTCCGTGACCGGCCGGCCTAATTGCTCCAATGCATATAGGACAGCTCCTGCTTCGGGCGGGAGCTGTGGTGTTACCACGGTATACTGCTTGATAGCGCCATTCTTTAGTAATTTACGCATTTCAGCCTGGAAGTAACCGCTGTTTGCTACACTGCCAATAAAGGCTACCGGGACGGTCTGCTGCGCAAAAGAAGAAGCCAGCAGCCCGATGCCAGTCTTAATCTGCTCTGCAGCCCTGCCGCAGACCCGGCCGGCGGCGGAGCTTCCGTGCTCCGCTTCTTCCGTAACTATAGGAGCAAATTCTCCAAAACGTCTGTCCCGGGCTTTCCGGTCATCGTCAAACCCTTCGCTCGCAAGCTGGTATAATTCAGACACAGCAGTAACATTCCAGTGTGCCAGCATCCGGGCGACAAGCAGCTCATCGCTGGAATCCGTGTGACTGGCCAGTACTTCAAAGACGGTATCGTATGAGAGGAGCCGGGCGGCACTTGCGGCATAATGATGGAAGTCATAATTGCGTAAATAACGTCCGTCTTCATTAATGGCAATAATGATGGAGCCGGTTCCCGAGATGACAATAATGCCGGGCTGCGCAAGCAGGGCTCCGTAATGGGCGATAAGCGCGTCATTGACATGCCACTTCGGACAGGTCAGCTCCGGAACCCCGGTGAGCGGCAGGATCCAGTTCAAATCCTCCGGCGAGTCATAGCCGGCAATTCCGGCAGCGATGCCGATGACCCTTCCGGGCTCGATCCCCCCGCTTACCAGCGCTTCTATAATCGCTGACCTTACGTTATGCTGAGCGGCAGAATCCCGGTATGCGGAAGCGCTTCCCTTTTTGCAATAAGCCAGTACATTTCCCTCGATATCGGCGGCGATGACGCGGGTATACGTCCCGCCTCCGTCTATTCCAATTACAACCTCCGCACGCTGCATTCCGAACACCTCTTCACATTCTTTTCTACAGAATACTATAATCACTCCAGTGTTGGATATAACGCAGGCAGATACTGTGAGGGGAAAATGCTCCCTCACGGCAGCCGCTATACCGGGAGCTTGCAGTTGCTGATGCAGGATTAACAGGGTAAATATAGAATTTATAGAAAGACACTGGAAAACAATGATTCGGAGGACAAAATGAGTAAACTCGCAACTTTTATAGCAGAGATGCTGCGTTTAGTGTTTTTGCTGATTCTGACCTTATTCTTACTTGGGAGCCTGGAACAGTCGATCTTCAAGATGCTATATGGATGGACCGGGTATATGTATACTGCAGTAATCGGTAATTTACTCGTGTTCTTTGTGTTATACCGGAACTATTGGCAGTTCAAGGGCTGGTACAAATCGGAGAAGAATCAGAAGCTGAAGCCGGTGTGGACCCGGAGTCTGAGTGCCGCCGCGCTGCTGCTGATTCTTGTTCCGTTTGTGGTACCGTTCTGGATGTAGTTAGTTTTGTACAGAGGATGATGCTTCCCCTGGAATTTCAAAGAACTCATTTAGCTTCATATTTTGTTGCCCGACCGTCCTGGAGACACCCGTAGCATCTATGAATCCATAGGTTGCCTCCATAACCGGAAGCATCAGATGATAGAATGCGAGGCTACCCTTATAGGCGGGCATTTTTCCGGCCTGATCCACAATTTTGTACGGTACAAAGAAGAGTCCGGCAGAGGATGGGGCACTGTAGTCTATTTTGGCAGACCAGATCTCTTCCGCATAATTACCTGCAACTTCATAATACGAGATACCAGGCCCGCCTTGAATGAAGAAACGGCCCGCTGTGCCTTCCGGGAAATAATAGTCCTGATTCTGTGACTCATTAATGATAGGGATTTGCTTAAGCGTACTGACGCGGGGAAAATGAAGGGCTGCTGTTCGGGCTTCCCCCAGATTCGCGGATTGGAGTTGAGTGATCAGTGCCCCGCTTGCTTTGGCGATATACACACTCCGGGTGGCTGCATTCCAGATTACATGAGCATCGGCTGCTTCTGCTATGAAGCGGATCGGCACCATGACTCTGCCTTTAAGCAAAACCGAGGCGACAGGCAGTGCGGTTGGTTTGCTTCCAATCAGGGCGTTTTTTTGACCCGCAACCAGTGTGATTGTTTCCCCGCTGCGGCCAATTGTAACCGTCTTGGTGCCATTGTTCCAAGCGACAGTAATCCCCGGGATATGCTTCACTACATTTAGCGGGACCATGGTTGTGCCTTGTGTGAGGTAAGGGGGAATGTCCGTGCTTATCGTGGAGTTGTTTATTTCTACTGTAATGGTTGGAGCTGAAGCAGGGGCGGCCAGGGCAGTGCCGGACAGCAATATTAGCAGCAGCAGCGGCAGGCAGATAAATTTGATGACTTTCATCTTGAGTAGTCCTCCTTCGAGAATTTTGTTGGTTTACTAAAATTATACAGTTATAGACGCCGGATCTATTTGAAAGTTGCGTATATGCCAGTTGTACATATCTTGGTACATACCCGATGGAAAGGCTGCGTCGCACAGCAGGCTGTCGGATTGATTATTATACACTGAGGGGGAACAGTATGGAGCAGCGGGTAGAGGAACAGCTCGATTTGGATGACTACGTAGGTTTTTGGAAAAGGGTGCTGATCAGCTTCATAGATTTTCTGATTCTGGCCCTTCCTACGTATTTTTTGAACAGGTTTTGCGTCTCTGCCGCAGAGTCGGCGGAGTCGGCGTTTCCACTTTTTATTCAGTTTGTGCTGCTGATAGGCTTCAATGTGTTCATGGTTGTCAAATATGGAGGGACTCCGGGCAGACTGCTTCTGGGGGTAAGAATTATTAATGAGGACGGGAGATATCCGGCGCTGAAGCAGGCTTTGATTAGATATCTCTTCTTCATCGTCAACGGCTTTCTTGCGGTTATTGTGAGTTTGAACACTGAGGAATTATCTGCGGTTTCCAGCAGTCTGGCCAACTGGAGCCCGCTCGCCACGAATTTGAATGTGTTTTTTGGCTGGGTCGTGGTCGCCGATTGCCTATTCGTTGCATTCACCCGGCGCAACCGGGCGTTGCATGATATGATGGCCGGAACCTATGTGGTTAAGAAGAATGCACTGGACCGTCTTGTTTGAGCCAAAAGAATAGATAAGCCAACTCGCAAAGGGGATAGACCAGACGGCGCTGCCGCTCCTGTTCTATCCCCTTTGCGCGCTGCTCCGGAGGTGGATTAGCCCACCTCCAGAACAGCCTTCATGAACGTCTTGAGCGCGGAATCCCCGCTTTCTCCAATCCATTCCCTGAGCTTTCCGGACCTTGCTGTATATAGCTCCAGCATCTGTTTCAGCTGCCGGTCAAAGAGCTCAGGCTGTCCGGTACGCTCTGCCTTCATCAGGGTTATCAGCTTCGCCCAGTTAACAGTGCTGGAGCCGGGACTATGCTGGGGATAACGCTGAGCAAGCTTTAGTACGTCATCCAGCGGCTGTCCCGCCGCCAGCTCTGCAGCCAGATAGCTGCCGATGAAGCGGTGGCTGCCATCCTCCTCCAGTGAGGCGACGAATTGGCTGCGGGCTTCGTCCAATTCCCCCTGGTACATCAGCGCGATAGCATTAATTCCCTGATCATAGCTGTGCGGTTTCTGCTCACGCAGTTCAAGAAACCAGGAATAATAATGATTGTAGCTTTTCCAGTCGGACTGCTCATAGTAGTAGTGCGCCAGGTTGAAGACATAGTCTGCAGTCGGACGCAGCTCTACAAGCTTCACTAGCAGAGGTATCGTTGCGGCTTCTAAGGATTTGTCTTTAGTATAGGAAGCCTTGGCTGTCATGAGATGAACCAGCATCTTGAGGGCATGGTCATCCTGCGGATCTCCGGCATAGTCGTGGCGGTACGCTTCCAGTGCCTGTTCAAGCTTCTGCGCTTTAACCAGCTGATCGGCAGCGGTAAGACTGCGTGATTGTAAATAGAAGAAAGGCAGATTGCCGACGGTGTCCTCGTTCAGCCTGTAGCCATTGCTGCGGGTAATCACCCGCCCGGATTCATCATAGACTTCGATGCTCCACGAGAAGCGTCCGCTTGGATCGGCGAAGCCGAGCAGAGAGGAAGGCTTAACGGATTCCCAGCCTTCTCCGCTGCTGCTGGTGGAGAAACCGCCGCTGTTATACAGCTCTGTTACAGGGATGGAAATCTTATTCCCCGTGATATGCTGGCGGATTACATAACTGAAGGTGCTGCCTTCCGCTGAGACTGTGCCGCTGAGGCTATAGGAAGCCGCGTTCTTAACGGCTTCCCACTCAAATTCTACAGAATCTCCTGTAAGGATCTGTGAATTTACCGGTGATTTCAGCTCCAGCAGAGGCTGAAGGATAATATTATTAGTCAAACGATCATTTGGTTTGATCTCGATCCAGTCATCAGTCTGCACAGGCCAGGTCCAGCCGTCGATCTGCTCAAAGCTCAGGCCCAGATGAAGCTGGTAATAGCCGGGAATGACGCCTGAGAATGAAAAGCGGCCCTGCGCATCCGTGTAGATTTCATATGGCTCCGAGCCATTTAACACACTATGACTCACTTCGCTCTCCGGCCGCAGGAAGATGCCTGCCCGTGAGACTGGAGTTCCGTCGCTGTAGGTTAGTGTCCCTGACAAGGTGGCAGGAGCAGAGTTTCCTGCTTCCGCAGCGGATAATAAAGCGTTCCGCATCAGGAGCAGTTGCCGCTCTGATTCAGAATGTGGCTCCTCCAGAAACTGTGAAGTTGCTTTTAAGGATTCCGGTGGGGATGCAGAGACCGTGGAGCCTTGGAAGTTTTTGGAGTCTTTGGAGTCTTGGGAGTCTTGGGAGTCTCCGCCATTCCCCTCGTTCATCTCCTGATATTTCTGGTCACGGACCTCCTGATAACTCTCCAGTCCGTTGCTTACCAGCTTCAGCGCTCCGCTGCTGTCTCCCTCTGCAAAAAGCAGCCGTGCACTCAGCCAGGCCGAACGGGCATTTAATTCTTCTTCACCATAATGCCCCGGGGAGTCAGCCTGCATGAGCAGCACTTTTGCAGCCGCCCAATTGCCTGCACTCAGTGCCCGCTGTGCCTGAAGCAGGAGCAGTTCTCTGGCCAAAGAGGATTTGCTGCTAATTCTTGCAATAGCCTCCGTAAGGACCTTGTCTCCGTCACTTCCGGTGCCAAGCACATCATATTCATAGGCCAGCTGTTTAGCCGCAGTAAGCAGATAGCGGTCTATAGGGCCTTCTAGCACATACTCCTTCAGGAACCGCAGCTTATCCCCGGGAAGTAGTAGCGAAGGGGGTTCTTCGTTATTGTTCTGGCTCCACTGGCTTGAGGAAGAACCGATATATACATTGTACTGATATGGCGGCCTCGCATTGCCGGGCTCAATGATCCTGGTACGGATGAGGGTCATTCGTTTACTGCCGCTGTTGGAATTCAGAGTGTTCAGCAGTTCCTCGCGTGCCTTGGACACGGTATTTGCAGCTGCGGAGGTTGCAGGCTGAACCGAAGGCGCTGCTGCCTGCTGAAGAACACCCGGTATTACTATCAACAGCGCAAGCGGAAGCAGCACGAACAGCACCAGCTGTTTGACCTTGATTCTAATTTTCATGGCGTCTCACCGCCTGTTCATAAATGTCTTTCCAATACGTATTGCCGCCAGCTTCAATCAGTTCCCGCTGGCCCTGTACGGGTAGTGTACGGGCCTCCTGTTCCGGGGTCCCGCTCTGCGGGTAGCATAGGATCAGCGCACCTGCGATTAACAACGCAGATAGCGCACCTAGTGGCTTGAGCGGGATTTCCAGTTCCTTATTCCATAGTGCCCGCAGGCGGGCCAGCGGTGCGGAAGGGTGAGTCTGCTGCAGAACCCTTTCCTGTCCGCTGAAGGAGAGGCAGCTCAACTCTTCATCCAGGCGGCGTTTAATGTTTTCTTGTTCACTGCTCATAGAGCATGCCCCTCCTTCTCCAGAATCTGCTTCAGCAGTAACCGTCCCCGGGATAACCGGGATTTCACCGTATTGTCCGGTAATCTCAACTGCCCGCTGATCTCACGGATGCTCATCTCATGGTAATAGTACAGCGTCAGGCATTCGCGGTAGATGTAATCCAGACTTCTTACAGCTTCACTTAGCCGCAGATTATGCCATTCTGCTATAAACAGCTCTTCTGCGCCTGCGGAGGCGCCTGCTTCATTCTGTACCCAGGCCCCGCCCTCCGGCGCAGGAAAAATATTTCGCCAGCTCCATGTCCGCTGCCTCATCCGGCAGCGGTTAACCACGATGGTAATCAGCCAGGGGCTCAGACGCTGAGGGTCCTTCAGCTGCCCGATTTTGGCATAGGCCTGAATGAAGGTATCCTGCACGGCTTCCTCGGCAGATTGCCGGTCCCGCAGCAGCAGCCAGGCGGTCCGGAGCAGCATATCCCCATATTGCTCCATTAGCTGGCGGAGAGCGCACTCATCCCTGGCCTTGATTCTCTCTATAATATCCAGATGAAGCTCCCCTCCCTTTATTAGTAAGATGCGTGCTGCGGGAGGAAGGTTGCGTGCCGCAGGGAAATAATTCCTGAATTGAAGGGCTTGAGCAGCGAATCTGCTTCTCAATTGCAGAAAGTGCAATAGAAAACGCGTTTTTGGAGGCTGGAAAGCAATCTGCTGTATTTGATGCAACAGAATTTTGAGGAATGGCTGTATAAGGGTGTTTTTGTGATTTTTGACTGCAGAAAGTGCAATAGAATCAAATTTCGGGTAATTTTTAGGGAGTTCAATTGTACTAAATGCAACAGATCCGGAAATGCAGCTTTGGGGGGCGGGGAGCGGTAAGGGCAACGCTGCAACTACACGCTGCAGCATCAGTCCCAGCTGCTCCATGCCAAAAATCTTCTATAGAAGGAGCAGCCTGAGAAGGAGCATCGTGCAACCTTTAGCGGGGGCACTGCGTCATAGGTTAACAGTTTAGACTTTAAAAGACGGTACCTATTATGAAGGAGATGGCATCATGATCACATCATTCAAAACGATAGCAGGCATAATTCTACTCGGCGGAATGCTCAGTCTAACGGCTTGTAATTCCGGTAAGCCGGATGCGGCGAATACCGGCGGAACGGCTGCGCAAGCCTCGGAGCTTCCGGCGTCTGCACAGCCGGAAGGGAGTCCCGCCCCGGCGGCGGGCACGGAGCCGGCTGAAGCTGGCGGCGCTGCAGCAACAGCTGCGCCTGACGCGGCTCCTGCTGCGCAAGGCGGCACTGGCGCGGCCGCTTCACCTGCGGCTGCAGAGCCTGGCGCAGCGGCGGGAGCCGCGTCGGCCGCTACGCCGCAGGAGCTGAGCAAGCAACTGAAAGAGCTGCTGCAGCTTGCCAAGCAGGGCAAGGTGCCCGGCGTGGAATATGCTGCACACAGCGGACTTATTGACGATGTGGAAGCAGCATGGGGAGAGCCGGACACCAAAGAATCGGCAGGCAAAGGCATTTATTCCACGTATGCCGGCAAGCACGTGGTATTCGGCTTTAACAAGGGCAGCCAAATCTTCGATGTGCGTTCAAGCGCCTCCGACTTACAGAAGCTGACGCTGAAGCAGATTGAAGAAGTTCTCGGCAAGCCGGACGCTACCTCCGTGAACGGCAGCGATGACATTTATATATTCCAGGCGGGCAAGCAGTACCAGCTCAAATTCATCATCCCGGATTCAACGGGTACCGTGGATCATATCTCAGTATTCTCCAAACAGGATTCCATCAACAATATGGCTGGTTAGAACAGCATCTGTAAATCCCCGGATTGCGGCAGCTGCAGTCACATAGATAGAGTAATTTAAGAAGAGTCCCTTAGCAGCGGCAACTGTGTAGGGACTCTTCTTGATTATCGGATACAAGTACCGGGCAGTTGCCCTCCATGAATGCAGCTGCTGCTATCGTGCACAGAACTTCTTGCTGATATAATCAGTTTATGGGTTGATCTGTAGAAAGAAAAGAGGCACAGCTATGCATCTGGAGTTGAATGAAAGTGAATATAAAGTATCTTCCGGCGGGTTAACCATAGAGCTGCTGCCCAAGGAGTTTGCGCTTTTGCAGTTTCTGTACCGCAACAGGGGACGGACCTTCAGCCGCGAGCAGCTTCTGGATAAAGTGTGGCCCATGGAGTATCCGGTGGAGCGGACCGTCGACGATCATATCTACCGGCTGCGCAAGAAGCTGAGCGGCCTGGGCGGGATTGATATCAAGACCATCCGCGGATTCGGGTATAGCCTGGCCGTGCCGGGCTCGCCGGAAGGGGTAGCAATGACCCCTGCAACGAATGATCCGGAGCTGCGGGATACAATGAGTGAGGTATTCATGAAGTTTCATATCTACGGTCAGGGCAAATCGATGCTGACCCTCGCACGCCAGCAGGACATTCTCGGCTACGAGCTGGACCCGCACTATTCGATGGTCGTTCATTTCGTCCAGGGAGATTTGGAGTGGCTGATCAATACGGACGAGATTCCGCTGAAGGACCGGCTTTTTTACCTCAACCTGTTCTACTTCTTCATTGGTGACCCCAAGGTGAAGATGGAATACGCCGAGCGGCTGATTGAGAAGAATCTGCTGAATCCGCCTGAGCAGCTGGAACTGGAGATTCTAACTATGCTGGATTTGTACACCTTGGCAGGCCAGCCGGACAAAGCGCTGGAACGCCTGAAACGTTCTTATCAGGTAATATCCGAACCGGATTTTGAGAACTTCGTTCCGGCGACGCAGATTACGGAGCTGTTCATACATCTGGTGGCGGGAGCCGGGGATGAGCAGCTGGAGCATATGGACGAAACCGTCAGCCGGACCCTTAGGGACAAGCCTTTTCTGCGGGAGATCGGCGGTTACAAAGTAGTAAAGGGACTCTGGGCGCTTCGGCGGGCACAGTGGGCAGAGGGAGAGAAACTGATACATGAGGGCTTGCAGGTGCTCGATATGTCCGGCTTCGTGCCGTTGCGGTTCTATTCGGTGTACCGGATCTACCATTTCTGCCGCATGTATCTGGCCGGGAGCCCCTTGCGACGCAAGTATGAGCGCCTGTTTACAGCAGAGCTTGAAGCTTTTGGTCTGGTAAGGCTGGAACTGGCTCTCGAAAATCTGCTGCTGCCGCTGCTCGAGTCCCCCTGATAATTCTCTGACAATTCTCCGTTACATTAGGATCATGAATGCATCGCACATTCAATGATATTACATGTAACCTGGAGGAATGTCAGATGGAGCTTACAACCAAGCAGGGAACCAGCCTGCTGCATAACAAAACGTACATGCGGGTGTACAGCGCATTCGCCACGGCAAGCTTCGGCGACTGGTTCGATGCACTGGCTATTCAGGTGCTGGTCGGCTACCGCTGGCAGGCCGGGCCGCTGATGCTGGCGCTTATTCCGGTAGCGCTGGCGCTGCCGAGTATTCTGTTTGGCTCAATTGCCGGCGTGGCTGCCGACCGGCTGGATAAGCTGAAGCTGATGCGTGTCTGCGATCTGCTTACTGCGCTGCTGACTGTACTGGTGCTATTCGCCCCGAGCATGTTCTGGCTGCTGCCTTTGCTGGCGCTGCGTTCAGCGCTATCCACGCTGAATATGCCTGCCCAGCAGTCTTTGACCCGCAGCCTGGTCAGAGAGGACCAGCTGCTGCAAGCCTCGTCGCTCAATGGGCTGGTTAACCAGGGCTCCAAAATTGCCGGCCCTCTGCTCGGAGGTCTGGCGCTCGCTTTCCTTACGCCGCAATGGTGCATACTGATCAATGCCTTGCTGCGCGGCTGCTCTTATCTGCTGCTGCTGTCCGTGAAGAACATCCGCACGGATGAAGAGGACAGCAAACAGCCTGAGGCGCCGGAAGACAAGATTCCGCTGCATACGATGTGGCGGGAAGGCTGGAGCTTCATGCTGCGCAGCCGGATCCTGCTGAGTACTATGCTGTTCGGGCTGGCCGGGGCACTGGTGATTCAAGTGGTCGACTTCCAGTTCACCAGCCTGTTCCGGGTATTTGCACCGGAGCGGGAATCCCTGCTCGGCTGGATGGTAGCCGCTACCGGAGTAGGAGCTGTGCTGATCATACTTCTCCTGAACAAGCTGAATCCGGAAACGGGATATAGCTGGAGGCTCGGCTCGGGATATGTACTGATCGGCGGTTCCATTGCTGCACTTGGATGGCTTCAGCCCGGCGCTTCGATAGTATGGGTTCTGCTGATCGGATTTGTACTGGGGATTGGAAACGGGGTATTTATGGTTACGTTCAATTATTGTCTGCAAAAAGAAACCCCGCCGCATATGACAGGCCGTATCTTCGGCATCCAGAACACCGTACTGAGCACGGTACTTATTGTTGCACCTTTATTAGGCGGCATGCTTGTCCAGTATGCAGGCCCTGCCCGTATTTTTATCAACACCGGCCTTCTGCAGCTCCTTCTGGGTCTGGCGGGTCTGCTCTTCGGACGGCTGCTCTGGCCTGTGGCCAAGCTCAAGTTGGAAGGTGCACAGCCAGCAGCTGCAGTAGAACAGGGGTAGCTTAAAGGCAGACAGTAAGTTTAAGATCAAGCCCTTCGGGGCTTTTTCTGCACTGCCACATTACCTATTCAGGAGGAACTAATGACGACTTATATTTACATGGTGAGACACGGGGATTCACTCCGGACCGGGATGGACGAATGGACGCGCGGCCTATCTCCTGAAGGGGAAGAGGATGCCCGCAGAGTAACAGAATGCCTGCGTAATGAAGGCATTGATGCGTTGTACAGCAGCCCGTATATCCGGGCCATACATACGATTGCCGATTTGGCAAAGGTACTTGGGCAGGAAATCACCCTCAAGGAGGATCTAAGAGAGAAGGTCTGGATGGAGGGCAACCGGCAACTGCCGGACGAGGATCTGTTTGCTTCACTTCAGGCGATGTATGCCGATCCGGACTTTGCTCTGCCGGGCGGGGAATCGAATCGCGAATGCCAGGCAAGGGCGGTAGAAGCGTTGCAGGAAATCCTGCAGGCACATGAAGGAGAAAGAGTTGCCATCGGTACCCACGGGCTGGTAATGGCGCTAATGATGGGCTATTTTGCCCCGGAATATGATCTGGACTTCCTGCTGAAGACCACCAAACCAGATATTTATGTCATGGCCTTCTCGGAAGGCCAATTGACCGGGGTGGAGCGTCTTATAGTTAAGGGATGAGCATGGAGAATGGCCGAAGAACGTACCAAGCCGCGGATGGGCTGGGTGCGTTCTTTGGCGCGGGGGAGGAGAGTGCAAAAATGTTGTACGAAGTGCAGCTTCGGTCCATAGATACCCGGGTAATCCGGATGATTGTTGTATGACATACAAGAATTGTCCTGCCAAACCGCCTGGAGGAGGAGAAATGCTGCCTTTTCTACAACAATTTGAGATTGCGGACGATTTGATGCGGGGAATGTTGTACTTTGTACAGAATTATCTGGCGGTCACCGCGGCGCGGCGGAGTCCATCCTTCGCTGTGGTGACGGTGACAGCTAAACTACAGTCCGTAGAACCGCACCGTATTCGCTGTTAAAATAGCCTTCGCCTCGCTCCAGGTATAACCATGCAGCGCTCCCCAGGCGGCGGCAACGTCATGCACCATTGACGGATGGGTGGTACGCCCGGTGAATGGGCCTTCAAAAGGCCACGGACCATCGGTCTCCGCCATTACCAGCTCCGGCGGGTAGCGGCGCGCGAGATCCTGAATCTCCTGTTCATAGAGAATATCGGGAGTGAACGAAATATAATAGCCGCGGCTGATCATACGGTCGACAGTATCTTTCGGGCCCTTGAACCAATGGAAATGGGCCCGGGTAATGTTATGCTGCTCAAGCAAATCACATACGGTCCAGGCATCTTCGTAGACGGCATGCAGTACCACTGGTTTGGCTAAACATGCCGCCAGGCCAAGGAGTCTGTCCAGAAGCCGGATATAAGGTTCCATATCCCATGCTTCCCCGCGCTCTATAGCTTCGGCCCGGGAATAGTAGGGAAGCCCGATTTCACCTATAGCTGCCATATCCGGGGCATGGAGCGTGATCCAGTCCAGCAGCGCGGCCAGATCCTCTTCCGGCGGCAGCGGCTGCTCGGGATGGAAGCCGTAGGCGGGTCTCACCAGCCCGGGATAACGGGCTGCTACCTCCTGAGTACGCAGACTGGAAGCGAGGTTCATCGAGACCGCAATCAGCGCCTCAATGTCCTGCTCCGGCAGGCTCTGCAGCAAGGGGGATAACAAAGTCTCTTCATATTGGTCCAGATGAATATGGGCATCAATCATGTGTAATCGCTCCTTCCTCTGCAGGTTACTTCTCTACAAATTGCTGAGTGGTATCATGCGGTTCAAAAGTGATCGAGCCAAGCTCCATCCCCGTTGTCCCTGCCTTGTATTCCAGCTTCAGCGTTCCCATGCTCTCGGTCATTCCTACCATTAGGCTGGTATCCGCTAATAGCTTGCCGTCCTTCACCGAGTAGTAGGTAACAGCACCAATACCGGCAGTTTTGCCGAAATATTTCAAGCCGTCTTCTGCACGGTCCGGAATTCTCATCGTTACTTTGGACGGTGTTGCTCCTTTGAGCTCAAGCTTCAGCAGCACATCGTTCTGATCTATTGAAATACTGGAGGATACAGCAGCAGAAGCCGCTTGATCCGCAGCAGGCACGGAGAGCTCCTGCCATTGTTCAGGCTTGACCACATGAACTTCCTGCACTACCAGCGAAGTTCCGGTACCCACTGTGAACACAACCGTTACTTCAGGCTTCCCGTCAGAATCTATATCGGCATAGAAGAGCTGGGGCGGATTCGAGAAATCTCTGTCTACGGTCCAGTCGAAGCTGTGCTTCTTCCCGTTCACTTCCAGGATGAATCCTTTGTAGGTGTTGCCGTCCTTCAGCGCCGCATACAGCTTGACCTTGGCATTATCCCCGGCCACAACGAGGGGTTCAGCGGGAACCCTGACCGTTGTGCTGAGACTGCCCGGCGTAATCGCGACCCGGGTTCCTCCCGCTTCCAGCTCTGTGGTAGCACCCGTAAGAGAATTCAGACTATCTGCCGGAATATATACATGTCCGGCCTTAAGAATAACAGGAGCCTCCAGGCTATCTTTATAACTTCCGTCTGTTTGTGTATAGCGGACCTGGATAGAGGAGCTGCCGGGGGTAAGGACTTTATTATCCCAGCCAGTCGTGAGAGTAAGCTGCTTGAGGACATTATTCCATTGCAGCTGGATAGGGTAAAACTCCTTCAGGGCAAGAGCCGGTACATATAATATCCCATTGGAATGGAATGGCGGAACTTGGGGAAGAACGGCTTGTCCGTCTACCTTAAGGGATAGCGGAGCTGCAGCAGAATGGGCAATATTTATGGATGATGCCGCCGCATGGCCTGCGAGGAGCAGGGCAATAGCGGAAGCGGCAATTAATTTTTTCATAAGATAACCTCCGGAGTCTGGAAATTCCAATCCATTTTATTATAAATGAAAAACTCCGCTTGCGGGTCACGTTCTGTTAACAAAGATAAGTCAAGCCTGTTACGGTTACCTGCTCTGCGCGCTAAGCGTATGACAAAGACCCGCAGGAGAAGGAAGCGGATGCTGTCCTTTTCTTGCGGGTCCTTTAAGATATAGTCTATTAATTTAGTTATACGGAACGTTTCATAGCCTGAACGGGAGCCAGAGGCCGGGCTGCGGGAGTATGATCCTTCTTGTGGAACAAGCTGCGCAGGTAAGGGAGGACCCAATAATCAAGACCGATTCTGCCGGCATTGGCCGCCGAGACCACAATGATCACTCCCATAAGCAGCAGCTGGACGTTGGTGCTGACCGTGCCTGAGAGCAGGTAGGCAGAGTTCATAACGATTCCCATCAGAGCGGCGAAGGTAGTGAAGGTGCCCAGAATCAGACCAAGTCCGACCAGAAATTCACCTGCAGGAACCAGCAGATTGAAGAAATTGACACCGGGAAGCGCCGCATGCTGCAGGAAGCTGCCCCACCAGGCTTGTACAGTGGCATCTTCACCGACACTTTTGGCAATGGCCCCTTTCAGGAAGCCAGAAGCATCGAAACCGCCGGTAAGTTTGTGCCAGCCTGCTTCAATCCATTGATAACCTACATATAGACGTACTATTGTGAGCAGCACCATTGCTGCTTTGTTTGTGCGAAACCAGTTGTTGAACATACTCTCCACTCCTAAAGTTTAGTTAGCATACCTTCTGCAAGTCACGTCGTTCATAACTCACTTCGGAAGCATCGGCTTAAGTTTTATTGGCTAACTGTCTGTGAGCTACCTATCCTGAAAATCTTTATCTGTTATCGGATGATCATCTTCGATGCCTTAATTTTAAGTGATTTTTTTCACAAATAGTGTGATATAAATCACAAAATCCGAATAAAATTTTATATCAAACTAAAATTTGATTAATATTTCATGAAATTTTCAATACCCGGATTATATATACTTTTAGATGGCTGGACGAAGCCGCTTGACACCTAATTTATATAAATCTACCATATAAGATATGAATGAAAAAAATGTATTGGCGGTCATTGGCCGTATCCACCGACGCGGAAATAAGTTCATTGAACAGGAATTGAAAAAGCATGATATCCACGGCATCGCTCCATCGCACGGAGATATTCTGTATCAGCTGTTTGCCCGGGAAGCTCTTACAATGAACGAGTTGTCCCGTGGGATTGATAAGGATAAGTCTACGATTACGGCATTAGTGGACAAATTGCTGCGGCTGGATTACGTGAGGCGGGAGCAGGACCAGCAGGACGGACGGATATTCAGGTTATCTCTTACTCCAAAAGGACGGGAGCTGCAGCCGGTGTTCGAGGCGGTATCCGAATCGCTGCTGGAAGCAGTCTATGAGGAGTTCGCTCCTGAAGAGAAGCAGCAGCTGATGAGCCTGCTTGCCAAGATTAAGCTGTAATACAAGTGCATGCCGGAGAAGCAGGGTCTTTCGAGAACGAAAGGCTCTGTTTGCTGTGAAGAATAAGGAGTATATGCTCCGCCAGATATGATTTATCTACCAGAAGAAACAGCTGGTGATCCGTATAATTAACCCTTAATATCTATACATATACGCAGGAGGGTGGAGTCAATGTTGCGGACCCAAGGAATTATTATGGCCTCCGGCGGAGCGCTATTATGGGGAGTATCGGGGACGGCCGCCCAGCATTTGTTCCAGCAGGCCATGCTGCCTGCGGCCTGGCTGGTGACCCTGAGACTGCTGGTATCGGGAGCCCTGTTCCTGATGTTTACACTCCGCAAGGAGGGCTCGCAGGTATGGAAGCCGTGGCTGGACCGGAGATTCGTTCTTCAAATGCTGCTGTTCGGGCTGCTGGGCATGCTTGGGGTACAGTACACGTACTTTGCTTCCATTGAGTCAGGCAATGCTGCAATCGCCACACTGCTGCAGTATTTAGCCCCGTTGTTTATCCTCCTGTACACTGTTATCTGGAGAAAAACCAAGCTGGCTCCGCTGGATATCATCGGTGCGCTGCTCGCGCTGGGAGGAACGTATTTACTGCTGACCGGCGGCGATTCCTCGGAGCTGACCGTTCCCCTGAGAGGCTTGATCTGGGGGATTCTATCCGCAGTGTCCTTGACGTTCTATACACTCTATTCCGGTCCGCTGCTTAAGCTGTACAGCACTTCACTGCTGATGGGCTGGGGGATGATTGTGGGAGGAGCAGGGATGAGTCTGATTCACCCGGTCTGGTCCGTACCGTCTGCTGATTGGTCGCTGTCTATCATTCTGGCTATACTATTCGTTATTCTGCTAGGAACATTAGCCGCCTTCTATCTATACATCGGCAGTCTCCGCCACATTGCTCCGCATGAAGCCAGCCTGCTGTCCTGTACGGAACCGATCTCAGCAATTGTCTCCTCCGTAATCTGGCTGTCCGTCCCCTTCAATCTGTACCAGGCACTGGGAGCGGGAATGGTTGTACTTATGACTGTAATGGTTTCTTTGAAATCACGGACTAAAGAGACCGCGAAATAAATCGAACGAAATCCCTGAATCCTTCCAAGTAGATAGTGTAAGCCTGAAGGGGGAGATGTTGAGTTAGCCGAGCAGGCCGCTCTGCTGGAGAAGCTTAATCCATATCTGGAAAAGATGGGGTATAGGATGAAGCCTTCTAACCGTTAAAATTGCCGCCATGCACAAAATCAAAAACCACCGGATGGGGAAAATTCCCGTATATCCGGTGGTTTTTTATCCATACTGCATTGTACGGAGTACCCTGCAATTCGCCATATCCTTATAAAATATTTTGCAGGAGGGAAGATAATGGATCATTTGGAGGCTATACAAAAGCATATCGAAGCAGAACGGACCCGGCTGAATCAGATGGAAGAGCAGCACGGCCGCCTGCATCCCAGTGTAATCAGACAGTCCAAAAAATTGGACGACCTTATTAATGAATATCATAAAGCGGATGCCATCGATAAAAACCGCGATCCTAAGCGTTAAACAGCAGTCAGGCCTGAATCCCCTCAAGCGCCAGCAAGACTAAGTTCCGGACAGATTCCTCGTTCAGTGCATCCCCCGTCAGCAATAACCGGTAAAAAATAGGCCCGTAAATCAAGTCGATACTGCTCCAGATGTCGAGCTCTTGCTTCAATTCTCCTCTGGCCACTCCCCGTTCGAGCAACTGCCAGGCCTCCTGGCGGCGCGGACCGAAAAATCTGCTGCGGTAAGCCTCAGCCAGTCCTGGGTCAAATTGCCCTTGACCGATCAGTTCAGTAATGACTTTGCCTTCCCGGCTGGACAGGAACATGGCCAGATTTCCCGCGTGAATCACCAAATCCTCCTTCACAGAGCCGCTGTCTGGTATAGGCAGCCTGGCGGTAGCGGCAAAAAGATATCCGTCCATCACTACCGCAGCTTTATTCGGCCACCATTTATAGATGGTCGCTTTGCTGACCTGAGCCTGTTCCGCGATTTTCTCCACCGTAACTGCACCGAATCCCATCTCCAGCAATAAATCATATGAAGCGTTCAGAATGGCATTCTTCGCCTCTGTATTGCGCGGCCGGCCTCTCTTCTTATCCATGGCGCTTTCCTCCTAATAGATTACTACATAGATAACCTGCGACATCCAAACTCAAGATCGATCTGTAACTGGAGTATAACATAAAAATGCCTATTTACAATACTGGACGTTTAGTATATTATTTGGTCATAGGAATTACTAAACTGTACGTTCAGTATTACAAATTGAAAGGTGGAGTTACTAATGAAACAACAAGAAGTATCCGCTAAGAATCACAAAGCCGTTCCCGGTTGGATCACATTTCTGCTCGCCGTATCCTGCGGACTGATTGTGGCGAATCTCTATTATGCACAGACGCTGGTCGGACCGATCGGGCAGGCCATTCATCTGTCTCCCGGAGCCACGGGGCTGATTGTGACGCTGACACAAATCGGTTATGTTGTCGGGCTGCTGTTCATTGTACCGCTCAGTGATATTATCGAGAACCGGCGGCTCGCTGTAACATCACTAATTCTGGTCGTAGCTGCACTGGCAGCTGCGGCACTTGCACCGAATGCTCCGCTGTTTCTTGCAGCCTCCATGTTCATCGGGCTGGGCTCGGTAGCTGCGCAGATATTGGTGCCGTATGCTTCCTATCTGGCAGCAGAGGAAGAACGCGGCCGTGTGGTAGGCAATGTGATGAGCGGACTGCTGCTGGGCATTATGTTTGCCCGGCCGGTAGCAAGCTTCATGGCCGGACTATGGGGCTGGAAGTCAATATTTGTTGTCTCAGCAGTTGTGATTGCGCTCTTGACCCTGCTACTGTCCCGCATACTTCCCGCACGCAAGCCAGAACCTACGTTGAATTACGGCCAATTAATCCGCTCTCTGGGTACACTGTGGATGCAAACGCCGGTTCTGCGGCGCCGGGCGATTTATCAGGCCAGCTTATTCGGTGCCTTCAGTCTGTTCTGGACGACGGTTCCTATGTACTTGTCCAGCTACTATCACCTGTCCCAGCAGGGAATTGCCCTGTTTGCACTGGCCGGTGTGGGAGGAGCAGTGGCAGCCCCTATTGCGGGCAGACTGGCAGACCGGGGCTGGACCAGACTGCTTACAGGTCTTGCCATCTCACTTGCCGCCGTATCCTTTATCTTGGCTTATCTGCTCCGGGATAATTCGAATCTTACACTCGGCCTGCTGGTTCTTACGGCCATTCTGCTGGACATGAGTGTATCCGGCAACCTGGTGCTGGGGCAGCGGGCGATTTATTCGCTCGGCAATGAAACAAGAGGACGGCTGAACGGATTGTTCATGGCGATATTCTTTGTAGGCGGAGCAGTAGGCTCCTCGCTGGGCGGCTGGGCTTATGCTTACGGCGGCTGGAGTCTGGCTACACTGATCGGGCTGGCCCTGCCGGTGCTGGCTCTGGTGTACTTTTTGACCGAGAAGAAGAATCTGGTTTAAGATCGGGAGCATGGTGTTCAGCAATAATCCGCATAGCCGGATATTTCGAATATAACTAAAGTAGGCAGGGGAGCTTCGATCCTCTGTCTTTTTATTTTGCCGCGTAATGTAATGGAATAGACATAGAGAGCGTACTAGCTCATGTAAATTACTTGGCCAAGTAAATTCAGCCTGGAAGGGAGGGTCTCTAAGGATGCAAGAGCGCGCATTGCTGCCTTTGATTCACGAAAGAGTTCAAGAAAAGACGGAAACCGAGCTGGAGTTCACAGCGGTTTTTGAAACCTACTATAAACGGATATTCAATTATATTGCCTACCGGGTGAATTGCCGTTATACCGCCGAAGACCTGGCCAGCCAGGTGTTCGAGAAGACATTGTCCAAGCTGCCAGGCTACTCTCCGGAGAAAGCTCCGCTGGAGGTATGGCTGTTCGCCATTGCCAGAAATGTTGTGAATGATTATTACAGAAGCCGCGCCAGGCACCGGTTCTTCTCATTGGATGCAATCCGGGAGCTGGTATCCGGCAAAAAAGAGCCTGAAGACCTGATTCTCGAAGGCGAGCGCAGTGACAGGCTCAAGCTGGCGCTGGATACGCTCAGTGTGAAGGAGCGGAATATCATCGCGCTGAAATTCGGGGCAGATCTGAAGAATACAGAAATTGCGCTGGTTACAGGAATAACGGAGAGCAATGTCGGTGTCATTCTCTATCGTAGCATGCGGAAACTGAAATCTGAAATAGGGAGTGTGGAAGGGCTATGAAGAACAAGCAGGAGACAGCGGATTCGCTTGAGCTGCTGGAGCTGGAACAATTTCTGGCCCGGCAGGACTTCTCCCGGGACTCGGACAAGGCGGCCATTCTCCGCCAAGTGAGAAGCCGCTCATTACAGGAACAGGAGGAATTAAAAATGAATATTAAACAACGGTTTAGACGTCCTGCCATGATCATAGCTTCCCTGCTGGTGGCAGGCATAGTAAGTGTTTCCTTCGTCCGGCCTTCTTTTGCCCAGGAGATGCTGGAGCGGGTGCTGATGTCGGTAAATCTGGGACACATTGAGGTAAGTCAGATGGATGCGAGCGTTCCGCCGGTGTTCCCGGATGCCTGGAAGGGCAAGATATTTGATCAGGACGGCAATCCGGTCAATTCCTTCGACCCCATGCCAGAAGCCATCTTCAATGCAGCCGGTGAGGCCATAGTGGACTTTGACGGGGATAAACTGATTACCCTGAGCGAGCAGGAGCAGCGGGATAAGGAGGAGGCAGCGCATAAATTTGCTGTCAAGGAGCCTGCGGAGCTGGACAAATACGCACTCTTCAAAGTAAAGCTGCCGGAATATTTGCCTGAGGGCTTCACCTTTGACCATGGAGAATTCTTCAAGGGCGAGGAAGGCGTGAACGGACAGGTTGTTGAATTATTCTTCTCCAGCAAGGAGAAGGGGAAGCGGATCTGGATGCAGCTGCGCTTGGCCAATGAGGACAATGCCTTTGCAATGTCGACAGATGGTACGGTAGAGCAGGTGAAGGTCAAGGGAACCGATGCGGTTCTAGTCAGTGGCAGAGGTCTGGACTGGGAAGCAAACGGAGTACTGTACGGCCTCAGCACCCGTGGACTTGAACGGGCCGAGGTAATGAAGATCGCCGAATCGATCCGCTGGTAAGCGTAACGGTAAATAGGATAAATAGGATAGGATAGGATAGGATAGGATAGGATAGTAAGGGTACAACCCGCAAGCTGAATTAGATGCACCAGGCCGTGATCCCTGATTAGAGGGGGAACAGTCTGGTGTTTTTTTGAAATATAGAATTTATCCTGCGCAGGATCACTTGGTGGATACCTATGACTTGTTTCTATTAGATTATAAGGCTCTGAATGGAGAGTTCATGCGGATTCTCTGTAACGGACTGAGGAGCCCTTATTTCTGCCAAAAGCCCGTTTTCCGCAGGCTAGCGGACATCAGCGACCTTATATTCGGCTTTCCACCCCAAATATACCTGTCAAAGCGGCAATAAGTGCTGTACGGTCCGTTAGGCCGTCTAAATTATTCTTTTCGAACAAATAAAGGCTCTACAGTCCGCAAGGATCCGGAGGAAGGCAGGAGAAGAGGCCGGGGGAAGGCCTTAACGAACCTGAATCCAAGCATCAAAGACAATGGAGGGAGGGCCGTGCGCAACCTTCTTCTCCAGCTTGTCATGCCCGTCTGCATATTGAGGCCAAGTCCTTCATAGACATGTACTAATCAATGCATTCAAAACAGGTTAAGGGGATGATGTCATGCGCCGGATAACATGGGTACTCGCGATCATTATGAGCGTGGCCTTAGTATTGACGGGGTGCGGGAAGAAGGATGCCGCCTCTGTGGTCAAGGATTTGAATAGTGTGTCTGACAAGCTGGAGAGCAAGCAGGGAGCTTATCAAGGCTCAGGCACGATGACCTTGTACACCGGGGAGCAGCCGCAGGAATACAAAGTGGAAGTGTGGTACAAGAATCCGTCCTACTACCGGATCAGCCTGTCTAATGTCCAGAAGGATGTGAAGCAGATTGTGCTGCGCAATGATGAGGGCGTATTCGTTCTGACACCAAGCCTCGGCAAAAGCTTCCGGTTCCAGAGCGACTGGCCGGACAGCCAGGGACAGGTATATCTGTACCAGACGCTGCTCAAGGGAATTGTCTCTGACAACAACCGCCAGTTCGTAGAGGACGGGGACAATTATGTGTTTGAGGTAGCCGCGAATTATCAGAGCAGCGCGCTGGTCCGCCAGAAGATCTGGCTGGCCAAAAAAACCTATGAACCAAAGCAGGTTCAGGTATCGGATTCCGAAGCCAAGGTTGTGGTTAACGTGACCTTCGACAGCTTCAAGTTTGATCCGGAATTCGCCGCAGATTCTTTTGATATGCAAAAGAATATGGCCACGGGCTCACCTTCGGAGAGCACTGTAGCTGAAGTGGATGAGAACGGTAATCCGGTAGTGGCAGAAGACGGGGAACAGGCCGGCCAGCCGGTTACGGCAGAACTGGGTGACTTCGGAATCATTGAGCCGGATTATGTTCCGGCTGGCGTGAAGCTGAAGGATACGAACAAAATTGAAGGCAGCAAGGATCATGCGGTGCTTATCCGCTATGACGGTATTTACCAGTACACCATTATGGAGGCCCGTCCGCTGGACCGGGCGGTATCGCTGGCTCCAGGCAGTGTGATCGATCTCGGGTTCACTTGGGCACTTCTCAGCGGAGACGAGCAGCAGACATTGACCTGGATGAATGAGGGTGTAGAATACCGGATCACGAGCGATAATCTGCCAGTTACGGAAATGATGCAAATTGCCGCTTCTATGGAGGAACAATCGGGTAAATAAATATCAGTAGGCGGATACTGCGCAACGTGGGAAATATTCCTCTACACGCAGTATCCGTTTTTTTGCTGGTTCTGCTCACATTGACAGGGGCCTTCTCTAAGCATTACCATTGCAGTAAGACCCCAAGTTCTATGCGATTTCAGCGTAGATGTTTTACTACAATGTAAGAAGGTGAACCTGAAGTGCAAGCAAGCTATCGACCGACAGTAGCCGAGATCAATCTGGATGATTTGCGTGCCAATTATGAGGCTTTCCGGGCGGCACTGCTGCCGGAGACCAAATTCATGGGATGCGTCAAAGGAAATGCGTACGGACACGGTGCCGTGGAAGTGACCCGGGAGCTGGAACGACTTGGAGCGGATTATGTTAGTGTCGCCTTTTTGGATGAGGCATTGGAGCTGCGTCAGGCGGGAATACTAATTCCTATTCTGGTGCTGGGCTACACCTCCCCTGAAGGAATAGCCGTTGCCTGGAAGAATAACGTTACCGTAACACTGTTCACACCGGAAGTACTGGAAGCTGTTAGAGCGCTTCCTGTAGAGAAGGAGCACCGGCTGAAGGTGCACATCAAGATTGACAGCGGGATGGGCAGGCTGGGATTATTGCCGGCCGATGCACCTGCTTTCATTGCTGAAGTGCATTCAGTAGCGCAGGCGGAGCTGGAGGGCATGTTTACTCATTTTGCTAAGGCAGACGAACAGAACAAAAGCTATACACTGATGCAGCACCGACGTTTCATGAGCGTGGCGGAAACGCTTCGGGACATGGATATTAAGATCCCGATCATACATACGGGCAATAGCGCTACGGCCATTGATACACCTCTCTTATCCAGCAACATGGTGCGTGTAGGCATAAGCTTGTACGGATTCTATCCTTCAAGTGAGGTGAATCGCGAGCTGGTGGCTTTACGCCCGGTAATGACGCTGAAGACGCAGGCTGTCTATATCAAGACCCTGCCGCCTGACTCAGGCATCAGCTACGGCACCCGGTATTTCACGGACAGCGATGAGGTTATCGCTACGCTTCCCGTGGGATACGCTGACGGATATTCCCGCATGCTAACGGGCAAAGCAGAGGTGCTAATACGCGGACGCCGCGTTCCTGTCGTCGGAACAATCTGCATGGACCAGTGTATGGTATCACTCAAATCTTTCGCTGAAGAAGCGGAACAAATCAAAGCTGGCGAAGAGGTTGTACTCATCGGCCGCCAGGGAGCCGTGTCGATCACGGCAGACGAACTGGCGCTCCATCTTGGGACGATTCACTACGAAGTCATCTGTATGCTGGCTCACCGGGTGCCCCGCGTATATGTACGCGAAGGCATGTTACCCAACCTCGTGAATCCCCTGCTGCAGACTTGAAGCCGTGACCAGAGACCTTGTGCAGGAATTGAAAATAAGGACTAACCCGTATAGAGCGTGTGACTTATAGTCTATACGAACCGCCATTTCTAGTTTATAATGGGATGCAGCATACTTGATATACTGGCGGCATATATTCCTTGTATAAAATTCCTTGTATATTGTAACACTGGAACACAAGGGCAGAAGGTTTGTGGGGGTGGAAGAGAAGGTGGCCAATTTGCAGAACACCAAAAGAATCATGATCAGCTTGCCCGATCATCTCTTGCAGGAAGTGGATGGGATCGTTCAATTGGAGAACTCTAACCGTAGTGAATTGATCAGGCAGGCCATGAAGCTGTACTTGACTGAACGGAGGAAACGTACCATCCGGGAGTCGATGCAGCGGGGATACATGGAAATGGCTAAGATTAATTTGACCATGGCAAGCGAGGCCTTTCTCGCAGAGGAAGATGCAGACAGTACTCTTGGCCGCTTAGTAAGCGGGGTGTAAATATTGATTGTTAAACGCGGCGACGTTTTTTTTGCCGACCTTTCACCGGTCGTGGGTTCAGAGCAAGGCGGAGTTAGGCCGGTACTGGTCATTCAGAACGACATTGGCAATCGCTTCAGCCCGACTGTAATTGTGGCAGCTATCACTGCCCAGATCCAGAAGGCCAAACTGCCGACGCATGTGGAGATTGATGCGGCTGCCCACGGCTTTGACCGGGATTCCGTTATATTGCTGGAGCAGGTTCGGACCATTGACAAACAACGCTTAACCGATAAGATCACCCACCTGGACGATGAGACCATGAAGCTGGTGGATGATTCGCTGCAAATCAGCCTGGGTCTGATTGACTTCTGAACCTTATAGGGCTATGACATCAATAATTGTACTAAAAGGCATGCCGGAGATGTATCCGGTATGCCTTTTTTACAAGGATAAGAATGAATACGTTCGGGGTCGACGGAAAGTAGCTGAGTAATCATTGAAGATAATGCCCCGTTGTGTGGGTTATTTGGCAGTTCCGCCGGGTGTTGTGCAAGGGCTTGACCGTATGTTACAATTAGACCGGTCAGTCGGTCTATAGGGGGGATACATATCAAAGGACGCTCGGATGGAGAAGAAACCAAGAACCGTATTCTGCAGAATGCTTCTCATTTGTTCGCACACAAGGGTTATGGTGCGGTAAGTATGAATGAAGTCTGCTTAGCTGCCAAGGTCAGCAAGGGCAGCCTGTATCACCATTTCCCCAGCAAGGATGAACTGTTCCTGTATGTGGTGGAGGATGATACTCAGAAGTGGCTCTGTGAGTGGGAGGAGCTGCGGAACAAGATCAGCGGGACGGAAGCCAGGCTGTTCGCGCTGGGAGATCATTACGCGAATGACTTCCAGAATCCGCTGATTCATGCGCTGGAGGAATACGCCAGATCCCGTACGCTTACCGATGATATGCGCCAGCGGCTCTCGCAGATCTACGAATCTGCTTCACAGGCCTGCCGTGACCTGCTTCAGGAGGGTATGGATTCCGGATATCTGATTCCAGGCAATCTGGACAACTATGTGACCATCGTCAGCGGCATGCTGGAAGGGATCGGCAGGGTCAGCGAGATTACAGCACTCGCCAAGGGGCCTGAGGATATCAGGGAATATTACCGCGGGGCCATTCAGCTGCTGCTTCAAGGACTGCGTACCCGGGAGAGCTGAACGGTTCTACCCACTGCGGCTACGCGTCTTTCAAAGGAACTTACGCTTCGGAAGCAGTAAGACTATGTATCGCTTTCAGGGTTCTGTTTCAGTGAGGAAGAGAAGGATAATTCCAGGCGCGAGGCATTACGTTTTTTTCTTTTTAAATAGACCGGATGGTCGGTCTTGTCCACGGCGTTATGCAAGCAGCTGTACCCGTGCCGTTATGAGTTCTTCGCCGTTAATGGGAGAGACTGTTATTACATGAAATGAAGTACACCTGGAGCCTGAAGATTTGCCCGGGAAATACGGAGGGATTTACAATGTCATTATTACTAAGAAACCGGGGCGCGATGCTGCTCCTGATGTTGAATATATTTTTGGCGTTCACGGGGATTGGTCTAGTTGTCCCTATTATGCCGACCTACATGAATGAGCTGGGCATTGGCGGGAGTGTTGTCGGACTGCTTGTGGCCGCTTTTGCCCTGACGCAGCTGCTGGTATCACCGTTTGCCGGGAACTGGTCGGACCGGATGGGCCGCAAAAAAATCATTATCGCCGGACTGATTGTTTTTGCCTTTTCGGAGCTGCTCTTTGGTCTGGCTAATGTGCCTTGGCTGCTCTTCGTATCCAGAATGCTCGGCGGTGCGGGTGCGGCGATGATTATGCCGGCGGTTATGGCTTATGTTGCTGATACGACCTCTTCTGAAGAACGCGCCAAAGGTATGGGCTTGATCAATGCGGCTATTACTACGGGATTCATCATCGGGCCGGGAATTGGCGGATATTTGGCTGAGCTCGGCATCCGGGTCCCTTTTTTCGTCGCTGCCGGAGCGGCTGCCGTTGTCGCACTCATTACGTTTGCCGTTCTGCCGGAATCACTGTCTGCGGAGAAGCGCAATGTAGCGAAGTCTGATGAGGGTAACAAGGAGAATCTGGGAATGCAGATGCTGCGCTCTTACCGCGAGCCTTATTTCTTCGGTCTGGTGATCATATTCGTGCTCTCCTTCGGGCTGGCTAATTATGATACAGTGTTCGGGCTGTTTGTGGATCATAAGTTCGGGTTCACCCCCAAGGATATTGCGTTTGTCCTGACGTTCGGTTCCATCGCGGGTGCGGTGGTTCAGGTTACGGTGTTTAGCTGGATTTTGAACCGTTTCGGCGAAAATAGAGTGATCTCCATCTGTCTGCTCATTGCCGGACTGTCTATCTTCCTCACGCTGTTCGTTCACGGGTTCGCAGCTATTGTTGCAGTGACCTTCATCGTATTCTTGGCGATGGATATTCTCCGCCCCGCCGTCGGTACACAGCTCTCCAAGATGGCGGATGAATCGCAGCAGGGGTTTGTCATGGGGATGAACTCTGCCTACACCAGTCTTGGCAATATTGCCGGCCCGATTGTTGCCGGAATCCTGTTCGATATGGATGTGAATTTCCCTTATGCGGCGGCTGCGCTCGTCATGGTACTCTGCTTCCTAATGTCGCTGAGTTACGGGCGGCGGAAACGGAGCCGGCGGAGTGCGGTGATGCGGTAACGGGAGGGGAAGGTTGGATACTTATACAACCATGTCCAAGTGTTATAGGTTTATGAAACGGCTATACTGTCCCGCGAGGGACGGTGTAGCCGTTTTTGTATAACTCCGCTGGGGTGGGTAAAGACACCGGAAACCTCCTTATTAGCCAGGGGGGCTGCAGCGGGCCAGGGGAATAGTTATGATGAACGAAAGGCAGCCCCTGTTCGCACACCTTAGGTTAAAATGGGAGTAAGGACAACCATTTCAGAGCTAAATGCGAAAGGAGCTGTTACTATGAAGAATACCATAAAATACGTAGGTTTGGACGTGTCTAAAGAAAAAATTGCAGTGGCGATTGCAGACGAGGGACGGGACCCCGCACGGTATCACGGAGCGATTGCCCATACGCCAGATGCTGTAGGACGACTCATTCGGAAACTGAAAAGCCCGGAGGTTACTCTTGAAGTCTGCTATGAGGCGGGACCCACCGGGTATGATTTGTATCGCTGGCTGACCAAGATGGGAATTTCCTGCACGGTCATCGCCCCCTCACGTATTCCTCAGCGTTCAGGCGATGCCATTAAAACCGACCGGCGGGATGCAGAGCGGCTCGCTCAGCTCCACCGTGCGGGAGAATTGACGGCCATTCATGTACCCACTCCGGAACTCGAGGCTCTTCGGGATCTCATCCGAGCCCGGGAGAATGCTCGGGAAGAACTGCACCGGGCCCGGCAGCACCTCGTTCATTTTCTGTTACGGCACCAGATCCACACCCCGGAAGGGATGAAAAAACGCTGGACGAAACGATACCGGCTGTGGCTCTCTACCTTGACGTTTGAGCATACCGCGCAAGAACGGGTATTCACCGAGATGCAACAACAGTTGCGGGAGGTGGAGGAGCGCATTAAACGGCTAGAGGAGGCCATGCGGAAAGAAGCCGAAATCTGCCCGTACGCCTCTGTGATTCAAGCGCTCCAGGGTCTTCGGGGGATTGCCCTGCTCACGGCCATGACGCTCGAAGTAGACCGGAAACAACAGCAGGATAAAGCTGGACATAAAAATAATGCGTGCTCCCAGAATGTTCGCATAATAGCCCAAAGGAATTCTTAGAATCGAGCCAAGCACCACCGGAATCGCTGTGACCATCGCAAGTCTTCCCGGAGGGATGCTGATGTCCTCGGAAATAAAGGGCATCAGGGAAGAGATGATCACCCACACCATGAATCCGGTAATCAAGTTTAAGGTTTGTAGCGGCAATTGCACTTTTTTAATCATTCGACTCACCTTTTCGCCGTTTATTCTCTTGATTATTCGTATGAATACTTCCTGTACTCATTGTATCCGCCGGTCCCCCGGCTCAGATATAGGGGAGTCCCCTTTCCCTGACAGGGGAAACCCTAAAAAAAATAGCCCCGCACAGCGGGGCATTGCTCCAGACCTTATTCACTCCTGCAACTCCTGCCACAAACGAAACATTTCACAATTTCTCTTATCCCTTACTTCGGGCTTCGGCCTCTGTTACATTAGTTGGAAAAACGCATCTTAATTTTATTATTCCGGATCATGTAAAGGAATTAGTTATGATGAACGAAAGGCAGCCCCTGTTCGCACACCTTAGGTTAAAATGGGAGTAAGGACAACCATTTCAGAGCTAAATGCGAAAGGAGCTGTTACTATGAAGAATACCATAAAATACGTAGGTTTGGACGTGTCTAAAGAAAAAATTGCAGTGGCGATTGCAGACGATGGGCGGGAACCCGCACGGTATCACGGGGCAATTTCCCATACTCCCGATGCCGTAGGACGACTTATTCGGAAACTTCAAGGCTCGGATGTGACTCTCGAAGTGTGCTATGAGGCGGGACCCACCGGGTATGATTTATATCGCTGGCTGACAAAGATGGGAATTTCCTGCACTGTCATCGCCCCCTCACGCATTCCTCTGCGTCCTGGCGATGCCATCAAAACAGACCGGCGGGATGCGGAACGGTTGGCCCAGCTCCACCGCGCGGGAGAATTGACAGCCATCCATGTGCCGACTCTGGAACTCGAGGCTCTTCGGGATCTTATACGGGCACGGGAGGATGCCCGGGAAGAGTTGCACCGAGCCCGGCAACGACTGATTCATTTTCTGTTACGGCACCAGATCCACACCCCGGAAGGGATGAAAAAACGCTGGACGAAAAGATATCGGCTGTGGCTCTCTACCTTGACGTTTGAGCGTACCGCGCAAGGACGGGTATTCACGGAGATGCTACAGCAGTTGCGGGAGGTGGAGGAGCGCATCAAACGGCTCGAGGAGGCCATGCGGGAAGAAGCAGAAATCTGCCCGTATGCCCCTGTGATTCGAGCGCTCCAGGGCCTTCGGGGGATTGCGTTGCTCACAGCCATGACGCTCGTCGTTGAAATCGGGAATTTTGAGCGGTTTCGTTCGCCTGCGCAGCTCATGAGTTATCTGGGGCTGGTTCCGCGCGAATCTTCTTCGGGACCCACGACGAAACGGGGCCGTCTGACCAAAACCGGAAATGCCGCCGTAAGACGTGCCCTAGTGGAATCCGCCTGGAGTTACCGTCACCGTCCGGCGGTCAAAGGCGATTTAGAAAAGCGGTTAGAAGGGCAGAGTACTCAGGTGCAGGAAACGTCATGGAAGGCGCAGGAGAGGCTGCACAAAAAGTATATCCGGATGGTCAAACGGGGAAAACACCGAAACTTGGTGATTGCAGCGGTGGGACGGGAGTTAGTCTATGAGGCGGGACCCACCGGGTATGATTTATATCGCTGGCTGACAAAGATGGGAATTTCCTGCACTGTCATCGCCCCCTCACGCATTCCTCTGCGTCCTGGCGATGCCATCAAAACAGACCGGCGGGATGCGGAACGGTTGGCCCAGCTCCACCGCGCGGGAGAATTGACAGCCATCCATGTGCCGACTCTGGAACTCGAGGCTCTTCGGGATCTTATACGGGCACGGGAGGATGCCCGGGAAGAGTTGCACCGAGCCCGGCAACGACTGATTCATTTTCTGTTACGGCACCAGATCCACACCCCGGAAGGGATGAAAAAACGCTGGACGAAAAGATATCGGCTGTGGCTCTCTACCTTGACGTTTGAGCGTACCGCGCAAGGACGGGTATTCACGGAGATGCTACAGCAGTTGCGGGAGGTGGAGGAGCGCATCAAACGGCTCGAGGAGGCCATGCGGGAAGAAGCAGAAATCTGCCCGTATGCCCCTGTGATTCGAGCGCTCCAGGGCCTTCGGGGGATTGCGTTGCTCACAGCCATGACGCTCGTCGTTGAAATCGGGAATTTTGAGCGGTTTCGTTCGCCTGCGCAGCTCATGAGTTATCTGGGGCTGGTTCCGCGCGAATCTTCTTCGGGACCCACGACGAAACGGGGCCGTCTGACCAAAACCGGAAATGCCGCCGTAAGACGTGCCCTAGTGGAATCCGCCTGGAGTTACCGTCACCGTCCGGCGGTCAAAGGCGATTTAGAAAAGCGGTTAGAAGGGCAGAGTACTCAGGTGCAGGAAACGTCATGGAAGGCGCAGGAGAGGCTGCACAAAAAGTATATCCGGATGGTCAAACGGGGAAAACACCGAAACTTGGTGATTGCAGCGGTGGGAC
>NZ_JUEI01000080.1:0-26558 GCF_000802655.2 Paenibacillus sp. IHB B 3415
GAGGGTGAACAGACTCGATTTTATCTAAAAAAGGCCGCACGAAATCTACACCAGCCACAGCACATTTTTTTAAAATGGATTTGGAATTGCTTATTCACTTAAAAAACAACGACTATTCGCTTGGCTTTGGGCACGAGTGGGTGTTTCCGGGGGCGACCGATCTTTGGCTTTTTTCGCCTGCCCTTACTCGTGCGGGTCTTTTTCCCCTCTAAGGCTTCCCGAAAGTCACAAGGTTCGGCATCGGCGTACAAGCGGAAGAGCTGTAAGACCCGCTGAATTGTTTGTTCGGGAGCCCCAATCACTCGTATCAATTCCATAAACGCATAAGCAATCAGGCTAAGCAGTACTTGACGCGTCACGCCTTCTGCTTGATTGGTGTACAAATGGGCCCCATTCATTCGGTGCTTAAAGGTCTTGAAAAACGTCTCTATTTGCCAGCGAAGCTTATAAATCTGTGCAAGTACTGGTGCCTCCACATCCCACCGGTTCGTGAGTACAACGCTGGTACACTCCTTTCCCTTCCGGTTCACATACGGATAGGTCACTCGCCGCATTCGATGGGGTTCTCCTTTCGAGCTTGGGACCAGCACCTCAGCGTCTTCCACAATCCCACACTCTGGAGGGAGTGGCCGCAGGCGCGTCACCGTCAGTCGGTTGTTCTGTTTTATCCGTACGGCAAACCGAATGCCCGCCTGGTCCCATTCACAAAACTGGTTGTATCCGGGATAGCCGCGATCCATGACATACGTAGGGTTCTCCCGATCGGGTTGAAGCAGCCGATCGAGCACTTCCGGATCGTGATCCGCGACGCCGGCAGTCGAGAACACCGCTCGTCCAGGGTGCGCATTCTGCTCATTGTAGACATGCAACCCAAGATGAAGCTTGACCTTAACCTGCCCCTTTTGGATAAACGCCCAGTGCTCCCCGTGAGCCGTAAGCGAAAGTTGAGTGGAGTCGATGACGGTTAACGCCCCGATGTCCGGAAAACGATCTTGCTTAAGCTGACACTGAATCAGCACCTCCATCAGGTCGGTATAGATATCTTGAAGGAGAAAAAGAGGGATGCGCTGAAGCCGTCGGTTGAGGGCCGAGTCACTAATGGAAGAGAAGCCCACGATCTGCTGTAACCATTTTGCTTTACGAAAGTAGGCAGAAAACTCAGACAAGGACGGTTGATTTTGGAGCAAGGCGAAAAGAAACAAGAAAAGGGTTCGGTACGTTGTTAATTTGGGGACGCGATGGTCGTGCACCGGATGCCTTTTGTCCACCGGAATCCAATTTAAAAGTTGACCAGCCACGGTCTTAAAATTTATAATTTGATTCAAGGTTCCTCCTATTTCATGTTGTGGCTGTGGTAACTACAACTTTAGGGGGAACCGATTTTTTTGTGAAGGGTTATTTTTCCATATCTACTCATGTCAGGTTTGGTGCAAGTGTACTGCGTCACCGTCAGTCGGTTGTTCTGTTTTATCCGTACGGCAAACCGAATGCCCGCCTGGTCCCATTCACAAAACTGGTTGTATCCGGGATAGCCGCGATCCATGACATACGTAGGGTTCTCCCGATCGGGTTGAAGCAGCCGATCGAGCACTTCCGGATCGTGATCCGCGACGCCGGCAGTCGAGAACACCGCTCGTCCAGGGTGCGCATTCTGCTCATTGTAGACATGCAACCCAAGATGAAGCTTGACCTTAACCTGCCCCTTTTGGATAAACGCCCAGTGCTCCCCGTGAGCCGTAAGCGAAAGTTGAGTGGAGTCGATGACGCGTAACGCCCCGATGTCCGGAAAACGATCTTGCTTAAGCTGACACTGAATCAGCACCTCCATCAGGTCGGTATAGATATCTTGAAGGAGAAAAAGAGGGATGCGCTGAAGCCGTCGGTTGAGGGCCGAGTCACTAATGGAAGAGAAGCCCACGATCTGCTGTAACCATTTTGCTTTACGAAAGTAGGCAGAAAACTCAGACAAGGACGGTTGATTTTGGAGCAAGGCGAAAAGAAACAAGAAAAGGGTTCGGTACGTTGTTAATTTGGGGACGCGATGGTCGTGCACCGGATGCCTTTTGTCCACCGGAATCCAATTTAAAAGTTGACCAGCCACGGTCTTAAAATTTATAATTTGATTCAAGGTTCCTCCTATTTCATGTTGTGGCTGTGGTAACTACAACTTTAGGGGGAACCGTTTTTATTGTGAAGGGTTATTTTTCCATATCTACTCATGTCAGGTTTGATGCAAGTGTACTGCTGCTGAGCTGCTTGAAAAAGGTGAAATGCTGCCTTTTGTACAACAATTCTGGTTTTGGGCCGATAGGAGGAGGAAATTGTTGTATTATGGAGTCAATTTCATAATTCAGTTGGCTGAATAGCAAGACTTGGCCAAAATCCAAGGTCGTTTTTTAAAAATTAGGCCACTTGCTGGGAGTTTCTCAACTGCTGGTTCAACTTGTCTAACGCAAATTTACTCAGATTGTAAGCTAGCGTACTGAGCTGGAAATCGACACTTGCCCGGACGCCGCGGTGACGTGTGCGTTTCATTCCAAAATACTCTTTGAGATAGGCAAAAACACGCTCCACTGCCGTACGCTTTTTGTAAAGCTCTGTAAAGCTTTCGCTCCCTCTTGCGGGATAGGTATGCTTACGTAAATCCGTTTGTATGCGGATTTTAAACACCTTTTGACAGCCGGAACCGGAAAGCGGACAGCCTTTGCACTCGCTCGGCTGGGTATACTTCAGCGTTTTGTACTTGGCATCAAAACTGTCGTAACGGTAGGCATGCCCTTGGGAGCATACCGGAGTGTAATCCAGGTTCATTCCCTCGGGCGGATCTTTGCGGTGAATCATGGGAATCGCCGGATAGGCGCCTAACGAATGAATCAACTGGTAGATGGCCGTGCAGTCGTACCCTTTGTCGCCCAAAATATGCTTTACCTTCAGCATAGGAAACTTCAGGAGCAGGCCTTTGAGAAGGATGACGGCCATGCGCTGGTCATTCGGATTCGCCGAACTCCAGAGGCCACTCCCGATCGGGTTGAAGCAGCCGATCGAGCACTTCCGGATCGTGATCCGCGACGCCGGCAGTCGAGAACACCGCTCGTCCAGGGTGCGCATTCTGCTCATTGTAGACATGCAACCCAAGATGAAGCTTGACCTTAACCTGCCCCTTTTGGATAAACGCCCAGTGCTCCCCGTGAGCCGTAAGCGAAAGTTGAGTGGAGTCGATGACGGTTAACGCCCCGATGTCCGGAAAACGATCTTGCTTAAGCTGACACTGAATCAGCACCTCCATCAGGTCGGTATAGATATCTTGAAGGAGAAAAAGAGGGATGCGCTGAAGCCGTCGGTTGAGGGCCGAGTCACTAATGGAAGAGAAGCCCACGATCTGCTGTAACCATTTTGCTTTACGAAAGTAGGCAGAAAACTCAGACAAGGACGGTTGATTTTGGAGCAAGGCGAAAAGAAACAAGAAAAGGGTTCGGTACGTTGTTAATTTGGGGACGCGATGGTCGTGCACCGGATGCCTTTTGTCCACCGGAATCCAATTTAAAAGTTGACCAGCCACGGTCTTAAAATTTATAATTTGATTCAAGGTTCCTCCTATTTCATGTTGTGGCTGTGGTAACTACAACTTTAGGGGGAACCGATTTTTTTGTGAAGGGTTATTTTTCCATATCTACTCATGTCAGGTTTGGTGCAAGTGTACTGCTGACCAGCACGAAACCGGCAAAAATCCTGCAAAAAGTACAACAATACGCCCCGGAAGGCCCCTTCTGTGCGAAAATTCTGCAGAAAGTACAACATTATACTTCTAGCCCACACGAAATTAAAGTGCCCGCCCGCCGGGAGTCCAAACATTTCACGCAGTTTCGATTCGCAGCCTAGCGCATAATATTAAAAAACAGAGTTCAATCTACACAGGCATATTGCCCGTTAGGGTAACTTCACTCTTCGGACGCGTGCTCTGTTCCAGCACGGATAAGTCCCCGTCCAGCGCCTTCAGTCCCGGCAAGAGCAGCGCCACTCCTGCATACAGGGCAGGAAGAATTCCTGCGGCCAGCAAAAGAGCAGGCACCCCATAGAGCTCAGCGACCGCTCCTCCTGCCAGGGCGCCGAGCGGCGACAGGCTCCCGCCAATCAGGAACCGGACCGAGTTCACCCGCCCCTGCAGATAGCCGGGAACCAGCCGTCCATGCAGGGAGGAGCTTAAGGAGCCGAAGAAAGGTCCCAGCAGTCCGGCGGCGAATACCGCAAATAGGGCAAAGAAATAGCTGGGGATGAACCCCCACACCATAGTGACGATACCCGATAAGCCCAGGCTGCCGAGCATCACGATGCGCCGCTTCGTGATCTCGCCCATAAGGGAGATCACGCCCAGCCCGGCTAAGTATCCGAGCGCAGAGGCAGTGGACAGCGAGCCCACTGCCGCCGCATCCCGGTGCAGCACCTCGCGGACATAAGGGACCATCATGGTCCACACGGCAATGGAGCTTAGATTGCTGACGGCGGCCATCATCATAATCGTCAGCATGGCGGGAAACTGCCGGTAGAACGAGAAGCCTTCGGCTACCTCCCGCAGATAGAGGGCTATCGAGAAGCTGCCGGCAGGGGCTGCTGCCGGCTTACCCATGCGGGGGAGCAACAGCAGAGTGGCTATCGCTGCCGTATAACAAACGGCATTGATGCCGAGCGCCGGCAAGGCCCCGCTGGCTGCGGTCAACACACCGGCGAGGGCCGGGCCGAGGAGTGCGGCGGCACCCTTGCAGCCGTCGATGATTGCAAAGGCGCGCATCAGCTTGCTGGTGCTTGCGATGCCGGGAATCACGGCCATTGCGGTTGGCATGAACAAGGCGGAGCAGGCTCCGCTGAGACTGGCGGCAGCGAACAAATGCCACAGCTGCAGGTGGCCGGCCAGCCCCATGCCCAGCGGCAGCAGGAGGGCCAGCAATCGCAGAGAGGCGAGGCAGGCCATGAACCGGACGCGGGGCAGCCGGTCGGACAAGGGTGAGCCGAGCAGGCGGAGCACCTGTTCCGGAATCATGGAGCTGAGGGCAAGTGCACCCATAGCCAGCTTGGAGCCAGTCAGCTCATAGACAAGCCATTCCATTGCCAGCAGTCCAAAGGCATCGCCGAAGGCACTCAAGGAAATCGTGGATAATAACCCGTAATAGCTGCGTTTCTGCATAGAACTCACCCCTCCAGATATTCCCCGATTCGTCCGGGCAGGCCATTCAGCGCCTCAAGGCGCAGGCTGTAGGACGTGTTTTTGCTGGTAGTATGAACAATGACCAGGCCCGCCGCCCGCAGTGCGATCAGATGGTAGTGGATCGTGCTTTTGGACAGGCCGACCTCCTTCACAATCTCAGTGAAATTCAGCTGCCTGCCGGTCAGCAGGCGGAGAATGTAGAGCCGCGTCTCATCCGACAGCGCCCGGGTAAGCCGCAGCAGAGCCGGTGCGGGCCGCCCATCTTCCGGAGGAAGAACATCGCAGGAGTAGCTGGTGAATACAAATTCATCAAAAAGCGTGGAAGTTACCAAAGGGCGGGCATGATATTGCGGGGTGATAATTACCTGCTTCAGGGTCTCCGAAGGGTATAGCCGCATACCTGCTGTAGCCGCTTCGTACACCTCCATATCATTCGTCCCGTTCAGCAGCGTCGCCCTTGCCGCAGCCTCCTGCTGCAGCCCTTCCATAATGGCCGGATCAATGCTGCTGAAATACCCTGTATCCCATGCTCTGATGACCTCAGCGGTAGAGCTTCGCAGCTCGGCCAGGTTGGAGGGGACAGTCTGCCCGAAGCGGCCGGCAATCTCATACAGCTCACCCGGGGAGAGGGCTTCGAACCAGCCCAGGAACTTCTTGACCGTGCGCTCTTCCGGACAGCTCCATATGTAAGGTGACAGACTGAAGTTATCGGTGAGCTTCATTACTTCTTTCATTTTCTGGAGCATTACGGGGGCGAACCGGGTCTGCACCTCGCGAATCCAGGAGATTCCAGCGTCCATAGCATTGTGGTTCTGCTTCCCGATAAAAGCATTTAAGCTGGAGATGCACTCATAGATTGGCGCGAAATCGACTGTTACCTTGTAATCCATAGGGGGTACCTGCTTTCTGGAGAAGTGATATTACGGCAGCGATATAATGAACAAATGACAACTATTTTTGATTTAGTTCTATAAACATAGAACATAATGTTAGTTTTATAATAAACGAACATATTCGTGTTTGCAAGGGCTGACTTCACGAGTCTCCAGGATTTTTTAGAGCGCGTGTCACAAAATCAGGATTTTGACAGTTATACAGGCAGAGAGGAGGGGGAGCTGTGGATGAAACGGAAATCTGCCGGACGAATAGAGACGCAGAACAGGAGCAGGCGGCAGAGCTGACCGTGGAGCAAAGGGTCGAGAAGGTTCAGCTGGGAGATATACAGGCCTTCACTTGGATCATCAGACATTTTCAGCGGCCGATTTACCTGTACTGCTATTTCCTGCTGGGTAACCGGGAAGAGGCGGAGGATGCGGCTCAGGAGATTTTTATCAGAGCCTTGGAGCGGGTGGGGCAGTACTCGGCAAAGGTCTCTTTCTCGGCCTGGCTGTACACCATTGCACGCAACCATTGCCTGGACCGGATTAAACAGAGGAACAAAGGCTTCAGGCTGCTCTCCATCTACAGGAGCCATCAGCAGCAGGCGGAGTGCGCCGAAGGTTCACGATATACGGAGGTTGTTCATGAACTGCTGGCGAAGCTGAGTATGGAAGAACGGCAAATTCTGCTGCTGAGGGCACTGGAGGAGCATAGCTTTGAGGAAATCGGAACGATTATGGACTTGAACCCCGGGGCGGTCCGCAAAAAATATGAACGGCTGCGCAAAAAACTCGGACGCCGTCAAAACAGTGGAGGGATGATCGCGCATGAACCACGCTAACAGGGAGGAAGAAGAACTGGAGCGGATCGGACGGATGGTCCGTGATACACCGGTCCAGGTAGATCTGGAGGAACACATAATGAACCGGTACAAGGACGGGCAGCAGCGGGGAACGAGGACAGAACCAGTCGGATTAAGCAGAAGACGAGGCAGTGTACTTCGAAGAGGTACAAGCATAGTGGCTGCGGTGCTGCTGCTGTTTCTGCTGATCACGGGGACAGAATTTATCTCCCCGACGCTGGCTGCGTCCATTAAGCAGATTCCGGGGATGGAGTCGATCTTCAGGCTGGCCGGGGATCTGGGGCTGCGGAATGCGGACCAGCAGGGGCTGGCGGCAGTACAGAAACCTGAGCTGAGCGATACCCATGACGGACTAACGCTTACTGTACCTGAAGTGATGTACGATGGAATTCGCGTATCGCTTGGGATCGAGCGCCAAACGGATGTGTTGGAGTTCCGGCAGGGGGATGTTAGTGATCTCATGACAGATATTAAGCTGTCGATCAACGGTGAGGATATCAATACCTATGGTCCGCTTGGCAGCAGCGGTGGCGGTTCCTTTGGCCCGTTCTCGCTTCGCGGGAAGGATGCGGATTCAAGGATCATCCAATTCACGGATTTGCAGAATCAGGGGGGGCGGGCTTTCCCGGATGATTTTGAGCTTACGCTTACCATAGACGTACTGGGGATACAGGAGCCTTTTGTAATTAAGCTGCCGGTGCAAAAGAAGACCTACCACAGCATCATTGCGGAGCCGTTAATCCGTCAGAGCTCCGGTATGATTTTCACGCTGGATACTGTTGAGCTTACTCCGATTACAACGAGGATCACCACCCGGCTTGAACGGCCTGCAGGTCAGCCTGTCAATCATAAGGATTTCTTGGGCTATGATCTTGTGGATGATCAGGGCCATGTATTGCGGGAGATCAACGGGTCTACCGGCTGGAATGCCACAGGAGGCAATGTGCTGATCGCTGCTGCTCTATTCGAACCGCTCCAGTATAAGACGGATCATATTACGGTAAAGCCCTTCCGGATATTGTCCATAGACCCGGAGGGGAACCAAGAGAAAGAGTATATCCCTGAATTTGAAGTGGTAGTACAGGTGCCGGTGCCATCGCTGGCGAAGTAATCATACCTGTATAGAAAAAGGCGGTACCCTCAGCGCATCATGCACCGCGGGTACCGCCTTTTCACTGTATAACTTTGAGCCTGGTCAGTTAATGAATTGAAGTGACTTCAAGGTCTTCTCCAGCATCGTAGCGGCTTCCGCACGGGTAGCCAGCTTCGCTGGAGCGAACGCGCCGTCAGGTGTCCCCTGAATGATGCCTTCGGCAGCTATTTCTGCTACTGCTGCTCTGGACCAGTCCGGGATGCCTGCAGCATCACTGAATTTAGCCAGCACTGCCGGATCGGCAGTCAGGGTTTTGCCAGTGTACTTGATGGCTTTGGACAGGACCGCAGCCATTTCCTGGCGGCTGATCGGATTGCCCGGCTTGAAGCTGCCATCCGTATATCCGGTAATCAGACCTGCTGCGGCTGCTGTCTGTACGGCATCAGCATACCATGCACCTGTACTGACATCACTGAAGGTGGCTCCTCCGCTTGCGGATGCGAGTCCGAGAGAGCGGGTAATCAGTGCCGCGAATTCTGCCCGCGTGATAGACAGCGATGGCGAGAACGCGGTACTGCTGGTGCCGGTAATAATCAGCTTGGAAGCCAGCAGCTCAATGGATGATTGCGCCCAGTGCCCTGTAGTATCACCGAAGGTCTTGGTAGACTTCACAACCGTATAGTAGCTGTTGCTGTTGCGTTTGATCGTCACCTCGGTATTTCCGCCTGAAATGCCGGCGAAGATGGAAGGTACGAAGGACAGCTTGCCGGTAGCCGGGTCATAGGATACGGCTGTTGCCCCTTGAGAACTCAACGTTCCCGTCGCAGTAATAGTCCGCTTCACGTAGGTGCTGCCGAAGCTGTTCAGCGGCACACTTTTATTGCCGGCCTCAGCGGTAACCGAGAATTCAATGACCGGTGCGGCCAGAGTGACGGAGCCAGCCTGTGCTGCGATAGCCTTATGCAGACTGTCGAGTGTGGCGGTATCCGCCTGGAGCAGAGAGACTGTAACCGTAAAGTCACTGGTACCAAGCTGGGCAGCCAGTGCCGTTCCGTTAATAAGGCTCAGCGGCAGCGAATAGGATGCTCCGCCGGTAGAGGTGAAAGTCAGCACTGTATTTGGTTTAGCAGCAGCCTGCTGAACCAGCACACTGCCCGGCAGTACAACTTGAGCACCGCCTGCTGAAGCCGTAAGCGGGATGATCAGCTCACTGGTGCCGGCAGGCAGGGCTGCGAGCTGTGCAGTCAGGTCAGCTGCGGTAATCGTTGTTACCTGCGGCGGCACTGCTGCTGTGGCAGTAGCTGTTGGACTAGGTGATGGTGTTGCAGTTGGTACTGTTGTTCCCGGACCTCCACCTGAACCTGAAGTCGGTGCCGGTGTTGGTGTAGGAGTCGGAGTCGGTGTTGCACCTTTCAGGTCTGTGATACGTCCTTCAATGCTGGAAGTCACCGGATTATGGCTCTTCAGGTAGGCTAACAGGACTTCAAAGTCTGGTAGACCCAGCTCATAATACCGTCCGTCTGCTTTGGCTGAAGCCAGCGCACGGTAGAAGTCGCCGCCTCCTGCCATGAAGGAGTTCGTGGACAGGATGTAGTAGGCTGCCGGATCAACCGGCAAGTAGGAACCGTCCGCCTGCTTGATATCAACGGAAACAATTCTTTCGCCAGCCTGAGTTACTTTGTTGGTTAATGAATCTACAATCTCCGGCTTTTTGGTCGAATCATAGGTGTATCTCATACCGGAGACGTGTGCGAACCGGCCCTGGTCGGAGCTGATTCCGCTGACCGCATTCTCCAGTGAGGAGATGATTTCAGCACCGGTTACTTTAAGTGCGGCAAGGCCGTTACCGAAAGGCAGTGTGGTCAGCACTTCGCCCATTGTAATGTCACCAACATTGATGGCCTCACGTATGCCGCCGCCGTTCTGGATAGCAACAACACCCTTGATGGAGGCGCGATCGCTGGCCGAAACGAAGCTCGGCAGGAGTTCTGTGACTTTCTCCGCGATGCTGTCGGCAATCATATTCCCGATTGGTGTTTCTTCACTGCGTACAACACGTGTCGATTTGCCATTGATCATGCGGTAAGTGTAGAGATCGACATTGGTGTAGCCTACAACCGTACTCCGGACAGTTGCCAATTCGGCATCGATTGGAGCAAGAAGTGCGCTGGCTGCAGCATCTGGGCCAAATAGGTTGACGTCCAGCAATTTGCCTTTGTAAGCCTTGATTTCACCATCCTTGTCAAAGGTCACGTCGAGCTCACCGAGGAACTGGCTGTATTCACCGGTCTGCACAATCAGCACATTCTTGCCGGTGCCCACATTGACGATCGGTGTTGGAGGATTATCCACCTTCGTATGCGAGTGTCCGCCGACGATAATGTCGATACCCGGAACGTCTTTGGCCAGTTCCTGATCTACGGTGTAACCCAGGTGGGTGACCGCGATAATCTTATTAATGCCCTGATCTTGCAGTGCTTTGACGGTCTTTTTCGCGCTTTCTATATGCTCTTTGAAAATAATTTTGTCCCCTGGTGAGGATAGACCAGTTGTGTCCTCAGTAGTCAGGCCGAAGATACCGATCTTTTCGCCGTAAACATCCTTGATGACCGATGGATAGATGTTTCCGTCCTTGGCCGTACTCTTGGCCTCATCGGTTTCAAGTATTCCGGTCATCTCATGATAGAGATCCGCAAGCTCACTGTTATTCGTGGTGAAGTCGATATTGGAGCTGGCAAACGGGAACTGGGCGGCCGTTACGAAATTCTTCAGTATTTCAGGATTTTTGTCGTTCATATCAAATTCATGGTTACCGAAGGTCATTACGTCATAGCCGATGTTATTCATAAACTTGATATCTGCCTGGCCCTTGAACTGATTGAAATATAAGGTTCCGGAGAAGACGTCTCCTGCATCCAGCAGTACAGTGTTGCCTGTCCGTTCGCTGCTGGTAGCTGAAGTGCGCTTCGCCACATTCTCTAAATGACCGTGAGTATCATTGGTATGCAGTACCCGCAGATTGAAATCCTCCGTAGCGAAGTCAATTTGTGCGAGCAGCGGATCATGGTCACTGATCCGGATATCGGCCGGGAATTCAGTGCCTGGAGGATAATCTCCTGGATCAGCAAAGTCCGAGTTGATATGCACGATGTCGAGTGTAGTGTCCGATGCCAGGCGATTGTTGACGAGGATATGATCCAGAGTCTGTGAATTGCCTTGGAATACGTAGGAATAACGTTCGTTCAGCGGCAGGGTATTTACGAGATTCGTAAGCGCGCTGCCTTTGAGAATGTTCAGCGTATTGGAGAACTGGAAGTCATTCAAATCGCCGAGAACGACGATATTGGCATCCGCATTCTCTTGAAGCACATCCTCAACGAAACCGTTGACGACCTTGGCGATCTTGGCCCGCTGGACTTCCGTTGTGAAGACTGGCGGCTGAACGGAGCCGAAGAGGTAATTGTCGCTGCTCTTGGAATTGAAATGGTTGGCGATCACGATCACATCGTTGCCTTCGAAAGTAAACTCGGCAGCCACCGGCTTACGCGAGTCAATGAAGGCTTCGTTCGTCGGATCGATGCGTCCGGGATTTACACTAAGACCGGAGGTCTTGCTGTAGGTGACGGATTCAGTGGCAGAACCGGGTGTGCCTGATTTCAGTGCAACGCGGTTCGTATCGTACAGGAAGCCTGAACGGATATTGCCTTCCGGAACGCCGCCGTCCTGATTGTTAACCGGAGCGATGTCGGTGTAGGCATAAGCCGATGCACCGCCGTCGATCGCTTCAATGGCAGCAATCAGTGCTTCGAAGCTCTCATTAGCTTCGGTAACACCAGTGCCCGTGCCGTTATTATCCTGGACCTCGGTCAGGCCGATAATGTCCGGTGTTTTGAGATTGTTCACGATATCCTTGGCTACATTTTCGATCTTCTTGGGATCGTTAAGTTTAGAGAAGTTCTCAATATTAAAGGAAGCGATGTTCAGCTTGCCTTCTGCATTTGAAGCGAGAGAAGTCACTTCCCTTTGCAGTTTGCTGGGTGAGACATCCGGCAATGTACCCGTTTCCGTGGAAATCAGGAATTTGCCGTAATCATAGTTCATAATACCGGTAATGTTGCTTGTGAACTGCTGGCCTGTGGTGAGCACCGGTGCAGATTTCACGGAGAGGATCAGGCGCTGCGGATTGAAGTCAGCACCAGTCAGCACCAAGCCGCCCGCGGCAGAGGTGACTTCAGTCGTGTTGGCTGTTCCGTTAACTGTAACCACAGGAATTTCGAACGTGCTGCTGGAAGCATAATAGACAGCAGGGCCCACAGTAGTTGGTTTGGTAAGCTCCAGACGCATGCCTTCCAGACTTTCGTAGAAGTCGATGGCATCCGTGGTCGGGTCGAATTTGGCGAACTTATCATCATCGATAACCGTAGTCGGTACCACTCGTCCGCCAGTGCCCAGAAGGGATGCTGCCGGAAGCACATTGCCGCTGCTGAGAATAGTAGTCTTGCTGGCGGCGATTTCGGTAGTCGTCAATTGTCCGGAGAAGCCGTATTCCTGGACTATGCCGTCTACTGTAACGGAGTCGCCTGCTTTAACAGTGCTGCTGCCTCCCTTTTGATAGATTAGGATCGCTTCCGAGGTGGAAACATCCGCATCCATATCGGCTGCAGCGGATTGAATATAGAAACTATCCGCATCCTTAATGTAAGTGACAATACCTTTGACATTACTAACGAGGCCGTCAAGGTAAGGGGATGTATGCCCTGCGCCTTGAATCTGGCTGATCTTCAGATTGTCCAGTACAGCAGATACAGTGTATTTAAAAGTTGCTGTTGGACCATTCTCTAAATCGGGTAATGAAGAGTAGGCTTTAATGGTGAGAGTATTATAGCTGGAACTTACAGGGATAGGCGCATCATATAATTTATTATCAATCTCTGCGATATTACTGTCGTTAGCATACACGCTGTAGTATACGCTTGCCGTTACTGAAGTACTTAATGTAATAGCAGAGCCTATGCCTATCTTGGAGCCGGAGGCAGGAGAGGCAGTAACAGGCGGAGCCTGGTTCTCACTGTAGAGGGTAACACTGGAAGTGTTTCTAACTCCGGGAACGTTGAAGTAAGTGTCTCTTGTTCCTGTAACCACAATCTGCCTTCCAATCAGCGAAGGATTCGATTTCAAACCGAATTCTGACCGGATGTAGGCAGGTGTATTCGGGAGCTGGACCGGCATGATTTTGGAACTATCCGTTTCTCCCGGCTGATCTGCTATAGCCAAATTTGTGTCAGCGGCAAGGTCCGTAGATGAATATGAAGGACCGTTTGAGGTATACCCTACTACATAACCTGTGACTACGATAGCTTCGCTAGGTGACTTTGCAATAGCAGCTGTTACAGTTAATGGAGCATCTGCGGAAGCCATACCGGAACCTAACGATAATCCCGGGAATATCCCGGTCAAGAGCAGTGCAACCGCTAGGATTAGACTAAGCGGCCTCCTGCATTGTGAAGAAAGTTTCATGTAAGTATACCTCCCAGTAAAATATCATTTCCACTTAAATATAATAGAGATAATAGGTTTCCAAAGCAATTTTTCGTCAAAATTTGTTAATAGTGCATAAATTAATAGGAAGAATTCCTAAAATATTTTAATATTTAAGGAAAATTATGAGGAATACAGCTGAATTTCCTGAAAACTATGTAAACTTAATGTTAATACAATGTAAAGTATGAAAGATAATAGAAACGGCCTCGCTGCCCATTGAAGGACGGCAAAGCCGTTTCCACTTGTTTCTATAACATCAGCTTATCCTTGCCGCCCATATAAGGCCGCAGTGCCTGCGGAATATAGACCGATCCATCTTCCTGCTGATGATTCTCCAGCAATGGAATCAGAATGCGCGGCGTAGCTACCGCCGTGTTGTTCAGGGTATGGCAGTACTGCAGCCGCCCGTCTTCATCGCGGTAGCGGATACCTGAGCGGCGGGCTTGGAAGTCGAGCAGATTCGAGGCCGAGTGGGTCTCACCGAAGGCTTCCCTGCTGGGCATCCAGGTCTCAATGTCATATTGCTTATGTGTCTTCATCGCCATGTCGCCGCTGCAGACGGCCACTACCCGGTAAGGCAGCTCCAGCAGCTGGAGAATATGCTCGGCATTGCCGAGAATCTCCTGCAGCATCTGCTCCGACTCTCCGGGATCGTTCCGGCACATTACCACCTGTTCGATCTTCGAGAACTGGTGCACACGGTACAGCCCGCGTACATCGCGGCCTGCTGAGCCTACCTCACGGCGGAAGCAGGCCGACATACCGGCCAGCCGCAGCGGCTGCTCAAGCTCAAGCGTCTCATCGCTGTAGAGCGAGACCAGCGAAACCTCCGAGGTGCCGGCCAGCCAGCGCTTTTCTCCCGTCAGCTCATAGGTCTGATCCATGCCGCCGGGGAAGAACCCGGTCCGCTCCAAGGCCTCCGGCCGGACGATTACCGGCACATCCATCACGGTGAAGCCACGCTGCATCAGCACATCCAGCGCCAGCCGCTGTACGGCCAGATGCAGGAGCAGTCCGGCCCCCTTCAGCACATAGCTGCGGGGTCCGCCGGCTTTGACGCCGCGCGGGATGTCTAGGATGCCGTGCAGCTCTCCGAGCTCGACATGGTCACGTGCGCTGAAGCCGAACGCCGGCGGCGCGCCATGCCGTCGCAGCTCTACATTCGCGCTGTCATCCGGCCCGATCGGCGTATCGGCCGATATGGGGTTCGGCGCGAGCAGCAACAGCTCGCCGCAGCGGCGCTCCGCCTCCAACAACTCCGCCTCCAGCGTGGTCAGCTGGGCGTTGATCTCCCGCACCTGCTCTTTCGCTTGTTCTCCGCCTGCAGCGTCGCCCTGGCGCAGCAGGCGCTCAACCTCTTTGGTCAGCGCGTTCCGGTCCGCCCGGCGCTGCTCGGTTTCCCGGCGGGCTACCCGCCGCCGGTCATCCCATTCCAGCAGTTCCGCAAGCGGGAACGCTATCTTTTTCCACTCCGCCGTCTTCCGTACAATGTCCTCATTCTCCCTGATCCAGTTCATGTCCAGCATGCCGCATCCGCTCCTTTTGTGTTAAAAAAATGCAAAAAACGCCCTCATCCATGGGACGAGGAGCGTCAGCTCGCGGTGCCACCCAGGTTGACCTTATTTCCGGTAAAATAGCTGTAAAGCGCGGAATAAGGCCCTCTTTGGTCTTCGCGGTAACGGGCGAAACCCGGTAAACTTAGGGAACAGGAAGGTGCTCCGGTCGCAGACGCCTCGCGGTTGGATGCCGGTCATTGGCCTGGTCGGGATATAGGTTTGCCGTTTATTATAACCAGAGAAGAGCCGGGTTGCAAGTGCAAATGAGGTTTGACAATATTCCTTGTACTCTGCTAGGATTATTACTAATTTAAAGTATTTGTGTCCGGCACAGCAGCCCGGCATATCTTATAAAAGCGGACGGAAGAGGTGCGGAAGTGGCCAAAATAGTGGTAATAAACGGTACGCCATCCCTGGTATCCCGAATCAATGCGGTGATTGAATATGCGGAGGGGGATCTGCGGGAACGCGGGTTTGAAGTGGAACGGATTAATGTAGCGGAGCTTCCGGCGGAGGATCTGATTCATACCAGGTTTGAGAGCGAAGCCATCGTCAAAGCGAATGGCCTGGTGGCTGAAGCTGATGCGGTGATCGTCGTCAGTCCGGTGTACAAAGCTTCCTATACGGGAGTGCTGAAGACCTTCCTGGACCTGGTTCCGCAAAAAGGGCTGGCCGGCAAAATCGTGCTGCCGCTCTTCATGGGCGGCAGCCTGGCCCATCTGCTCGCGATCGACTATGCGCTGAAGCCGGTGCTGTCTGTGCTGGGCGCCCGGCACATTCTTGGCGGAGTCTACGCGGTAGACTCGCAGGCTGTGCGCAACGACCAGGGTGTCGTTGAGCTGGCCGAGGAACTGAAGCTGCGGCTGAACAGCGTGCTGGAAGAGCTGGCGGACGAGACAGCACATAAGGCGGCGCGTAAAGCGGAGCTCTAAGCGGCTATATCATGGTCAGGGCAGCGTCAAGATATATCCTGCCGAGAAATATAAAAGGGTACTAAACCACCGGAATGCGGTAGTTTAGTACCCTTTTTAAATATACGAAAGTATATGTCCTGGGGAGCTTATACCCTTTGAAAGCTTAGCGCAGGCTCCCAAAGTATAACCGTATCTCCGGCAAGACTTGCCGGAATATCAATAATCCGCTGGTTGCTGCTTCCCCGGTAGGAGAGGGTCAGGTCTTTGAGTTCCTCTACAAACCGTCCGTCGATCACCACCTGGCATAAGGCCAGCAGCTTCCATTCCGCAGAACCGGGGGAAGCCGTCAGCTCCTCGTACGTATAACCGGTATAGATCCAGACCGGGAAGCCCGGCAGCTCGGCGCGGAGCTCATGGATGAAGTCAGCCGCTCCCTCTGCCGAGAAAAAAGGGTCCCCGCCTGCCAGAGTCAAGCCGTCCAGCAGCGGATTATCTGCTATCTCGGTGATAATCTCGCGCCTGCGCTCCGGAGTGAAGACCTCTCCATAATTGAAGTTCCAGGTCTTCGGGTTGAAGCATCCGGGGCAGCGGTGGCGGCATCCGCTGAAGAAGAGGACCGCCCGCAATCCCTCTCCTTCATTGATCGACTCCGGATAATATCCGCAGATGTTCATAGATGCTTAACGCGGTCACGTACTTCGGCTTGCTTGGCGGCATTGAAGCGGGTCTGATAGTCGCCGGTCAGATATCCGGTTACCCGGCGCAGCCGGCGGATATGCGTTGTATCTTCATGAGCGCCGCAGGATGGGCAATTCGTGCCGATCACACCTTCGTGGCCGCAGCCGGAGCAGCGGTCAATCGGGTGGTTAATGCTGAAATAGCTGATGTCCTGCTCCAGCGCGTATTTGATGATTTTGACGAATGCTGCAGGGTTGCTGCGGGCGTTGCCGTTCAGCTCTACATAAGAGATCGCTCCGGCGTTGCAATATTCATGGAATGGAGCTTCCAGGCTGATCTTCTTGGCTGCGCTCAGGTCGTAATAGACCGGAATGTGGAATGAATTCGTATAGTATTCCCGGTCCGTTACACCCGGGATGGAACCGAGAACCTTGCGGTCTATCTTGGTGAACTTGCCGGAGAGACCTTCGGCAGGCGTGGCGAATAGAGTAATGTTCAGATCCAGCTCTTCGCTCTTGCGGTCGCAGTATTCACGCATGTGGCGGACAATAGCCACTGCCTTGGCATGGACCTCCATATCTTCGCCATGGTGTTTGCCGTACATAGCCTTCATGCACTCGGCCATACCGATGAAACCAAGGGACAGGCTGCCGTGCTTCAGCAGTTCACCTACGCTGTCTTCCGGTGCAAGCTGCTCGCCGCCTTCCCAGACGCCTTCACGCATCATGAAATCGGAGGCTTTGGCTTTCTGGGAAGCCTGAATGCGGAACCGGTGCAGCAGGCCGTCCAGTGCAACGTCCATATAATGATTAAGATCTTCGAAGAAGCCTTCCTCGTCAGCGGCAAGGCGGCGGCCGGTTACTGTGCCGTAAGCCAGTCCTAGGCGTACAAGGTTAAGCGTATTGAATGAAAGGTTGCCTTTACCAGAGCAGTGATTGCGTCCGAAGCGGTCGCCCAGAACACGTGTCCGGCAGCCCATCGTAGCAAATTCAGTATCCGGATCGGTTGGATCGTAGTACTGCATATTCAGCGGAGCATCCAGATTGGCGAAGTTCGGATACAGTCGGCGTGCAGAGCACTCTGCCGCTTTCACGAACAGCTCATAGTTAGGATCACCAGGCTGCTGGTTGACACCCTGTTTGCATTTGAAGATCTGAATCGGGAACACCGGTGTTTCTCCGCTGCCAAGTCCGTTCATCGTAGCAGTTAAGAGGGAGCTAATCACCAGCTGGCCCTCCGGAGAGGTGCAGGTTCCGTAGTTGATACTGGTAAAAGGAATCTGGCCGCCTGAGCGGCTGGACATGGTATTCAGGTTATGTACCATGCTCTCCGCAGCCTGAAGTGTTTCAATTTCTGTCTCTTTCAGGGCGAAACGGAAGGCGCGCGGATACTTCTCTTCCAGATCGCTGCGGGTCATAGTGACCTCGCCGAGCGCTTCGCCGGCTGTACCTTCCTCGAAATATTCCATTCCTTTGCGGAACAGCTTAGCGAAGGATTTAGTGACATAAGGCGCGAGATCGTAATCCAGCTTGTTGGCGGATACGCCGCCGTACTGGGCATTCTGCTGGGACTGGAAAATAATCGCCACCAGCGACATAGCCGTCATAATCGAATTCGGAGGGCGGACGCTGCCGTTGCCGGTATTGAAGCCTTCGCGGAGCAGACGTTCAAACGGGATGAAGATGCAGTTGGTTGTTCCAATGGCATATTGATCCAGGTCGTGTACATATACAACATTATCTTCAATAGCCTGCACGAGCTGTGGCGGCATCGTGAAATTGCGTGCGTACCACTTGGAATATTCACTGCCGAATTTGCTCATCTTGCCGGAGAAGCTCTCCCCGTTCAAGTTGGCGTTCTCGCGCAGCAGATCCAAATCCCGGCTGTCGATAATATCCCGTCCCAAATGAATAACTTCTTCCAAAAGAACTTCCTGTGCAGCTTGTCCTTCGTTATATCGTTTCTCCAGCAGCGTCATTGTATAGCTCTCTCCTCTCGGTATCGTAAGCGTGAAGCGTGTGCTCCATGACATCAGTAAAAAGGCATCTCCAGCCGGGAGGCGGGAAATGCCCGAATGCGTATTGCAAATATCCGAAACAGCGGAAATTTGCCGGTGGTCTATGTGGAAAATACGAACGGGTACAGGGCTTGTCCTGTTCTGGAACCTGTTCTTGTACCTTCCGCAGAAGCCGATACCTTAGGACGATACTCTATCGTCCTCAGGTATCGGCAGCCTCTGGCCCGATTAACGGAAAGGCTAACTCTGCTCGTGCAGGCCGCATGCGGGCACCTCGCCTGTTCCTCGCAGGAGTCTAACCGGTGCCACAGAAACAGGCAGGTCTCCTGGCTTCCGGTATGCCCTCCGGCGCCTTCCCGAGGGGCCTCGCAGCCCCTTAGTGGCTTATTGTCGGAGGATGCTGCTCCAGCGGCGTCTGGCGGCTGGAACATCCGGTTACAGTGGCGGGACCGCAGCGGATTTGCACCGTGTTTCCCTATTAAGCTTCAACCCTAGCAAGAGGGCGAAACACCTGTTTCTACTATATTTTGTTGTTGTTAAATAAAAGTAACTCAATATATTGTGTTTGTAAACATTTTTTTGCGAATCCGCGCGGGGAGCGGGTTCCGCAGGTTTACTCACAGATGATCCACAGTTAGTCCACAGGTAATCCACAACTTTCCTGTGGATATGGCCTTAAATGAGTCATAAATTGTCCCAAAAGATGCCACAAAGACTCCATAAATAGAGTGCGTCTAATCCTGGTAATTTTACGAGGGAGATAGTAATAGAGAGGGGGCGTCTATGGGTATTTGTGGGAGGGGCACTGAAGGGTTACAATTAAGGAGTAAGGATAGAGCAGACTCATCAAACTTGCAGGAGGGATTTCACAATGGCGATTGGCGAAGTGACCGTTATTCCGATTGGCACTGGCAGTACCAGTCTCAGCAGCTATGTGGCCGATATGCAGCGTGTGCTGCAGACCGTGGAGGGGATTACCTATGAGCTTACTTCGATGGGGACTATTATTGAAGGACCGGTTGCACGGATTCTTGCTGCGGTAGAAGCGCTGCATGAGTCGCCGTTTACGTCAGGAACACAGCGGGTTTCCACCTCGCTTAAGATTGATGACCGTCGTGACAAGCCTTCTACGAGCCGCAGTAAGCTGGAATCCGTGGAACGCAAGCTGCAAGGAGAGTAAGGAACACCTGTAGTTGTAATCAGATTCAACCTATAAGGAGCGGATCTTTCATGGCCAAAGCCTCACAGCAGGTCGGGATTCAAATGTACACACTGCGTGACCAGACAGAGCGCGATTTCCTGGGTACACTGGGCAAAGTTGCGGAGATGGGATATCAGGCGGTGGAATTTGCCGGTTATTTCGGCGTGTCTGCAGGAGAACTGCGCCGTACATTGGACCGGTTGGGTCTTGCTGCGCCTTCGGCGCATGTGGGCCTGGATTTCAGCAGTCTGGATAACATGGAACGGGCGTTAGCCAAAGAAATTGAATATGCGAAGGAACTTGGTTTACAATATATGATCACCCCTTCGGCACCGCTTCCGCAGAACCCCTCGATGGAAGATGTGACGGCGGTGATTCCCTTCCTGGAGAAGGCCTCCGCGATGGTCCGTGCAGCAGGCCTGCAGTACGGGTATCACAACCATGATTATGAATTTGCGGAGGTAGACGGCAAAGCAGTCATCGATATATGGCTGGGGCAGATTCCTGCGGACCATATGTTTGCAGAGTTCGATCTGGGCTGGGTACACAGGGGCGGAGCACGTCCCATTGACTATGTCTCCCGTTATGCCGGCCGTGTTCCGCTGGTTCACATTAAGGATTTCGGGGCAAATAATGAAGAGACTGATCTCGGGAAAGGGCAGGTTGATTTCCAGAGTGTCTTTGAGGCGGCAGAGAAGAGCGGGATTCTGTACTATATAGTAGAGCAAGAGGCTTACGCCGTGTCTTCGCTGGAGAGTGCTAAGGAGGCACTGGAATATTTCCGCGGGCTGGGGCTTATGCAGGGATAGGAAGAGGTAATAGTCAAAAAGGGTTGCGTTTTCTGCTGAAAGAGTTATAATATTTTTTGTTTGGCAGGCGGGCAATCCTTTAAGCTGGTGTAGCTCAGGGGTAGAGCAACGCACTCGTAATGCGTAGGCCGGGGGTTCAATTCCCTTCACCAGCATTCTTAGAATTAATATGCAGCGCGGCCTCCGGGAGTTTCGGAGGCCGCGCTTTTTATATATCAGCTAATCGATTAACAGCACGGCCTTACCGGAATATCTGCGTTCCAGCAGCGCCTCGGATACCTCCGCTATCTTCTCCCATGACGCTTCCACTTCAATGAGGGGTGTTAATTGGCCTGTTGAGAGGAGGCTGGCCAGCAGTTTGAGATCGTCGGCTACGGAGTAACGGCTGACTTCTTCTCCAAGAAAGAAGCTGTACAAGGTTCTGCCGCCTAAGCCTCTGATATCAAGTGTGGAATAAGGAGAGGCTGAATGTCCCATCGAGACTAGGGTCCCTCCCGGTTCCAGCTGAGGCATCAAAGCAGCCAGTGTATCACCGCCCACTGAATCCACGATTAGATGATAAGGACCGAAAGGAATTGCCTGAGATATCGCAGCTTCTCCAACCACGACCTCATTAGCGCCGGCTTCCCGGGCAACCTGGGCTTTTTCCTTTGTTCTTGCTACACCTACTGTAAATGCCCCGGACTGTGCGGCTAACTGATGAGCCATGATTCCCACGCCTCCAGTGGAGCCGGTGATCAATATTTTCTTGCCGAGCAGCATTCCGCCCTTTCTAAGGGTGTAAAGTGCGGACAGGCCTGCTACAGGCAAAATGGCGGCTTGGGCGAAGGTTATGTTATCCGGTATCTCTGCCAGGAACGAAGCGGGTGCAGCCACCCGCTCTGCCCATGCCCCCATCGGGAGAAGCCCGGTGACACGGCTTCCTTCTCTGGGTCCGGTGCCATTCCGGGCTTGCTGGACAACAGTTCCGGCAAAATCCCAGCCCGGCCGGAATCCCTCAGCCTCCTTCCTTGCATCAACAACTTCACCCCGGTTAAGGGAGAAAGCATGCACTCTAACGATTGCCTCCCCGGGCTGGGCCTCCGGTGCGGCGACTTCCTTGACGGTCAAATATCCATGAGCCGGTGAGTCTGTAACAATTGCACGATTCATAGGATCTCCTCCATAAATATAATTAGAAGCGTAATGGAAATTGCGCCCTGTTTTCATAGTGGAGTATACTGTAGGAATTGGCTTGTACCAAGAGTAGAATTACACCTCAATATGGTAAAGGCGGTGAGCCTGATGACTATACGTAAGGATAGGGACGTTCAGGATGAGACGTTGAAGGGGGTAATCGCTGAAATTGAGAATCTTCGCGTAACACGTCAACTGGATTATGCTAATCAACCCCATCCGTTGTTGAAACGGTTTACTCAGCAGGAGCTTAACGATATGGCTTGCCCTACGTATAAAAACCTATTAATGGGACGCTCACACCGTATGCCGGATCGCCGGATGATTATCTGTATTGCTGAATATCTGGAGTGTACAGCCGTTGAACGGAATGCTCTGCTGCTGGCTGCCGGTTATCTCCCGGTCTATCCGGCTCTTGAAGGAGCAGCTATGGAGCAGGCGCTGGAAGAAGTGAGGCAGATCCTGAGCAGCCTGCCGCTGCCGGCAATGATTGTGAACCACATGTTAAATATCAAGGCGGTGAATGAACGGTTTAGCCGGTTATTTGAGTTGCCTGCACATCAAGCTTTCTATAAAGACTTGAATATGGCAGATCTTCACTTCAATACGGATTATCCTGTGCGCTCCCGCTCGACCTTCAATGCCGCATCCTTTGAATTATGGGAATCTCATGCAGTGGAGGGTATACATGCTTACCAAAAATTACACACCGGCTCCAGACAGGAGCCATGGTATACGCATAGCCTCGAAAGACTCCGGCAATACAGTGATTTCAATAAGTACTGGAATAAGCGGCCTGACAACACAGGTAACGAGTATGGTCAGCACAAAATGATCTTAGCCAGAATGGGTGCCTCAGATAAGTTGGTTCCTATCCGGTACAAGCAAATTCATATTTCCGCGGGCCATCATCTATATCCAAGAATTGAGGCCTACTTACCGGTCGATGAAGCTGCTCATACAGTTTTTGAACAACTGGGAAGCTGAGTGTAAACTGGACATTATGTGTTTTCTGGAATGGAGGCAAGCCTTGTATGAAGTGTCTGACGATTCGCCAGCCTTGGGCCACCTTAATTGCGCTGGGTGAAAAACAGATCGAGACCCGTTCCTGGCCGACGTCTTACCGGGGGGATTTAGCCATCCATGCCGGTATGCAGGTAGATAAGGCCATATGCAAGACGGAGCCGTATCAATCAGTGCTTGCCCGGCACGGCTACACCGCGGATAATCTGCCCTCCGGAGTAATCCTTGCGACCAGCCGGCTGGCCGGTTGCTGTGGGGTTACGCCTCAGCAGGCGCAGCAGAGCTGGCCGGGCGGGAATGAATATGTGTTCGGCGATTATGCAGAAGGCCGGTATGCCTGGAAGCTGGAGGGGGTAGTTGCGCTGGCTCATCCTATACCTGCCAAGGGGCGCTTAGGTTTCTGGGAATATCCCGTTCTTGAGCAGGAGTGGTGAATCCGTTTGTGGCCAAATAAATAAAAATTTCATGCAGATCAGCTGTCAGCGGGTATGATAGGGATATTCAGCGGGTAATCTTCTTATATATATGGAAAGCGGGCTCTGCGGCGGTATGCTGCAGGAGCCAGGGCAGAATTGCCGGGAAGGAGCGTATGCATAAGAGATGGGCAGCCTTCTTATCGCATGGCTTTGTATGCTTTGTTTGTTTATTGTGTTTAAGGATCAGGTAAGCCGGAAGATCCTGTATCCCGTAGCGGCTGTGGTTATCTGCGGCACGCTTGGGTATTGGACGATTTTAATGTAATCTTTATCTGGGTATCAGCTTATTTTCAGGTAAGGGATGTATATTGGGGTTACCAAACATCCCCCGGTGTAATATGGTACCCTGAGGTCTTGCCGATCATGGCGGGCCTCTTTTTTATGAGGGGAGAAACGTTGAGAATTAACATCGCCAGAATGCTGTTCATCTCAAGGCGGTTGAATCCGGAGTGCCAAGACCCAGATATCTGCGCATGCGGATAGTAGACTGGGCGGTAATGACATCATCCAGCAGCAGCATCCGTTCATGATAACCCCTGCAGACAAATTTGGCTTCAATGCCAACTTCCAGCTGCTGCTGTGCATAGACCTTCAGACCACGGGCTCTCATCTCGGTGCGGACATTCCGCAGGTCGGCTATGGCTGCGCCCGCCGCTGTCCGGACAACCTCCAGGTAAGGAGCGGGTGTACGCAGCTCTGCAGATAGGATGGAAGCATCGCGTTCAAAGGCGGATAAAATGAGCGGCAGCAAGATATACGATTTCACCAGCATATTGTCCTGGCTCTCTGCTCTGTGCACCAATTTCATCTCCTCAAATGAGAACGTATATTCGTAATTTAACCCGAAGTTCAAAAAAAATCAATGGTATTTAAAAAAAGAGGGCTATTAATGTGACATAATTCACAATAAAATAAGAAGAATTATTTTATATTAAAATTGAAATATTAAAGATTAAAAATAAAAAATAAAAAATAAATCAGATTAAAAGGAGAATGGCAATGAGTCATGAAGGAAATCTCCGCCGCGGTTTATTATTCGGGTTATTCCTTAGCGTTCCGCTCTGGGTATCAATGATTGGCTGGATTCAGCTGCTCTAAAAATGAATTCCTGCGTGTGCAGATTTTCAGCCCTCTACGCAAACTCCCTAGAAATGTCGATTAAAGACTGCTGTGAAAATATATGAATCTAATTGGGCTTGTACTATATAAGAGCTCACTGGTATGTCTGGAAACGGGTGGTGTCCTTAAAGGGGATGGCACCCGTTTCTTCAGGTTCACCATGGTGAGGTTTGCTTAAGCGGAGATGAGGTGGGGGAAGGGAGAAGGAGTAGGACTAAAATACTAAATTTTAATATTTAAAATTGCAAGATAATTGTTCTGTGAAAAGGAAAAAGTAGTGCGGCGAATTATCGGAATTATCGACCTTTTTCGTTAGGAAGGTATGTTTTTAACTTGTATAAATCCTTATAAATAAAGGTTTTTTGATTTTTTTCATTAAAAAAATAGCTGTGAAATGAATTGGAAATATATTGACAATATGCCAAGTGGCATCTAAACTGAAGTTAGTTCTAAAGTAACAAATATCACAGATCTCAGTTGGGTATTACATAAGCTTTTCCAATTTCATATCAATCATGTACAAACGCAAACCGTTTCGAAAGAGCGGGACGCAAAGTCAGGAATCTGATGCCCCTTAAGTCCGGGCTATGGTCGTCCGGCCGCCGTGAAGCTAACCCTTCGTGGCGGTCTTTTTTTTGTTATAGTTTTGCGGCGATTTCATAGAATAGTTGAATAGGAGGTGTAGATTATTGAGAAAAAGAATGCGAAAAGCGGCCGCCTTTATTCTGGCGGGCGTACTGACCGTAAGTAGCGCCTTCACTTGGGGGACGGAGGTAAGGGCAACATCTGGTGTACCTTATAATCCAACGCCGGTCTTGGGGATTGCCGGGAATTTTAATGCTTTTATCTTTGACGATTTCACGCAAGGCAATGATCAAATTGAAGGCCGTCTTGCAGCGGGGGGGAATATTACTCTCTCTGGAGGTTACGGGGTAGCCAGGGCATACAGGAATTCTTCAGCTACCGACGTACTCGTTGCCGGCAAGAAGTTTAAACATTCGGGCAGCGGTGAAATCTACGGAAACGTTGTGTATGGGGACACCATTGAAGCCAATGAGCCTAGTGTGAACATTATAGGCGCGAAGAAGCAGGGAAGCCCGATTGATTTCCCGGCTGAGAAGCAGTATCTGATCTCGCGTTCTGCAGCATACGGGGCATTGTCCGCTACGAAAGAAATTGGTAATAATAACTATGGAACACTTACAATAAGTGCGCCGGATCTTTTTAACGTAGTTCATCTGGATGCTGCAACGCTGGCGAATACAAACAATATTCAATTCAACATTGCCCAGAATGCCACATTAATTATTAACATAAGTGGAGCTACGGTCAATGTACCAAGTTTCGCAATGAATAACGGTAAAGCAAGTCAAGTGTTGTTCAATTTCTACGAAGCGACCAAGGTGAATATTGCGTATACCACCTTTTTGGGGACGATACTGGCGCCTAAGGCGGATGTCAATTATTCCGGTGCAGAGCTTTACGGAACGCTAATTGCCAAGTCTTTTAGCGGCGGAGTAGAAATGCACCTCGGAACATACCAGGGAGATGGACCGCCGCCAAGTCCGTCGCCGACCGCAACACCCACACCCAGCCCATCGCCAACACCAACCGCAACACCAAGCCCGACACCAACAGTGAAACCGACTGCAACACCAACGCCGACGGCGACGGTGAAACCAACTCCAACACCGACAGTGAAACCGACACCGACGGTCAAACCGACCGCAACACCAACGCCGACAGCAACGGTAAAACCGACACCGACGGTAAAACCAACGCCAACACCTAAGTGCACTCCGACGCCAACACCGACAGTGAAACCAACACCGACAGTGAAACCGACACCAACACCAACGGTAAAGCCGACGCCGACAGTGAAGCCGACACCGACACCAACGGTAAAGCCAACGCCGACAGTGAAGCCGACGCCGACGCCTAAGTGCACTCCGACGCCGACACCGACAGTGAAACCAACGCCGACCGTGAAGCCGACACCGACCGTGAAGCCGAC